>CAZKGP010000357.1:0-2513 GCA_964552225.1 uncultured Acetatifactor sp. | reverse complement strand
GAGCAGAGGACTGAAAATCCTCGTGTCACTGGTTCGATTCCGGTTCTGGGCATTTGAATTGCCTAATTATGGGATATTAGCTCAGTTGGTAGAGCACTTGACTTTTAATCAAGTTGTCCGGGGTTCGAATCCCCGATGTCTCACTAAATATTAAAGTAAGAAGTGTTGAAATTTAGCACTTCTTATTTTTTTTGAATTATTTTTAAGTAATATTTAACTAATGTTTACTTTAATTAAAATGTGTGATAAACTTAAAATAAAGCTAAAATAAGCTAAAGGACGGAAAACAATAACTGGAGATACAGTGCAAGAACTGTAAATAAACTTATTGAAAAGGGGGACATAACGATGTCTCAGAGAAAAACAAAGAAGAAATTTTTAGTCAGAAGTATTAGAAACAAATTGTTTCTGCTTGGCATTGTGGCTATTGCTGCAACTGTCATTTTAGGTATCACGGGAATTGATATGATTAATCGCAATAATGCAAACAATCAGGTGATGGCAGATATTAATAATATCAATCTTCATCAGAATGAGAATTATACTAAGGAGGTTTCTTTCCTATATAATCTGGATAATAGTGACAATCAGGCTATTTTGGAGAACCTAAAAAGTATGGATGCGGCAGCACAGGATGCGCTTGGATACTCAGAACTTGGGTTTAATACTGAACTCAATTCCATTAAAGATAACATTGTAAAAAATACTCAAAATATGAGTACACTTGTTAGTCTTTTTGAGCAAAGAAGCTTTAAAGAAAAAGATGGAATGTATTTTAAATTTATGTCAGAAGATGCTAATTTTAAAGAGAGTTTTTCTATGATGGGTAATGAAAGTGAATGGATAGATGGAGCATGGTCTGATGTTTCAATAGGCTCATTAGAAATTGTAGAAATTGGTGGAAAAAATTATAGACATCTTACATATCAAAGTGAGCTGCCAGCTCAGGGAAAAAGAGACTATATTATTGCTCGTATAGGAAATAGCGCTATAGAATATACGGGAGACATAATTATCACGAACATTAATTTGGATGGAACAACAGAGGTGAATTTAAGTGGGTTACAAGAAGGGGACTTATCAAAGTCTTACGGTACTGGATTTAAAGGGTTGGAAGCAACCAGTTTTAATGGCAATAGTGCACTTGGGTTTACAGGAACATATTCTGGAGAGAATGAGGATTGGCAAGAGGCTTCCATACAAATTCCTATAGCAGATTATGATATCCAGAATTATAGTAAAATAGGTTTTGATGTCTATTTTGAAGATACACAGGCTCCTCTTATTAAAGTAGCAGTTGCATTTAATGAGAAATATGCTTTTGCAGAGAATCTAGAAAAGTTGAATAATTTATTCCAACAGTATAGCAAAAGTGTTGCAGAGGGAAAAGATGCAACAGAGCTAGTGGATTCCTTGCAAAGTTTATTTGCTGAATTAGAGAAGAATGTTGCAATTTATTCAAATAATGAAGAAGCTATAAATATGGCAGTAAGTGCTTGCCAAGGAAAGGCAAAAATATTTAATGAAATTCTTACTTTAGATAAGGAAATCCTTTCTTTAAAATCTGAAAATAATCAATTAAACGATTTGATGAGTAAAGATACAGCATCTTTGCGTCAACTGATTGAGGAAGAAACAAATAGTGCTAAAAATAGAATGATTACATTGATCTTATCTGTTTTTATTATAAGTGTATTTTTGATTGTTTTACTAACTGGTTTTGTATCATTTAGTGTACAAAAAAGTATCAAAGGATTTCAGAAAACTTTACATACTATTTCAGAAGGAAATATGGCGGCTAAAGCTACTGTAGGAACTGGTGATGAGTTTGATGGATTTGGACAATCACTAAATCAAATGACTGGTCGTTTGACAGATACGTTACAATCTGTTGTATTAGTGGCAGCTGATTTAAAAAGTAGCGGTGGTAATTTAGAGAATGCAGCACAATTAACTAGTAAAACTTCTTCACAAATTGAAATGTCAATAACAGATATTTCTAACGGAGCAACTGATCAAGCTAACGATGTAGAACAATCCATGCAGCAGATGTTTAATTTGGGAGAGCTGATGGAAGAAATGGTAACTAATGTAAATGAGTTAGATGATACATCTACAAATATGAAAAAAGCAAGTGTGGAAGCCGAGCAGATATTAGATGCTTTAGGAAGTTCAAATAACAGAATGACAGAAGGAATTGTGGAAATTGCAAATCAAATTAATACTACCAATAGTTCAGTACAAGAAATTAAGGAAGCTGTTTCTTTGATTTCCTCTATTGCAAGTCAAACCAACTTGTTGTCATTAAATGCAAGTATTGAGGCAGCAAGGGCTGGAGAAGCAGGAAGAGGATTTGCAGTGGTAGCGTCTGAGATTCAAAAGTTAGCAGAGCAGTCTAATCATTCAGCGGAGACAATATATCAAGTTATTACAACTTTAACAGATGAATTCCAGCAGACGGTTAAAGTTATGGATGAGGTTAAAACTGCAACTGCTGAGCAAAACAAGAGATT
>CAZKGP010000356.1:0-2519 GCA_964552225.1 uncultured Acetatifactor sp. | reverse complement strand
AATTCTGGATCTAAACCAACATATACTTCTGCATGATACATTGTTCTCCAACGTGCTTCATAAACAGCATCCATAACAACCTTGTCCAATTTACCAGCGTCCACACCTGGCTCACCTTTAATACGACGAGCACCAGCATAACGACCTGTTACAGCTCCATCATTAAATAAGAGAACTTTTGAGTCTTGTTCAAGGCCAAATTCCTCTCCATTATACACAGGCATATCTGTTACGATTGTACCTGGTGAATTTTTTGCTAATTCATATGCTTCTTTTAAGGTATTAACCTTAATTACATTGTTACCATAAAAAGCAGCCTCAATAATAGAACGGGTTTTACTAAAACCTGGCTTGCCTGCACCAATTTCTGAAATTGGATAATAAGCTTTTGTTGACATATATTACTTCCTCCTTAAAAAATTTGCTACTTCCACTTTTGTATTATCACATTGCGGTAGTTCTTCCCATTATCTCAAACTACCATACAAAAGTCAATAAATGGCAAGAATTTTATATATATTTTATAATAAATATAACCTATTGCAATAACTCTAAAATACCTTCTTTCTGCTTATTTGCCTGCGTAAGCATTGCTTCAACAGACTGTTTTAATATATTCTGATTAGAATATTCCACCATCTCTTTCGCCATATCTGTATCCCGGATTGCAGACTCTGCCATAGTTGTATTCTCAATTACATTATCAAGATTTTTAATAGTATGCTCTAGACGATTCTGATAAGCCCCCATACGAGCACGCTCCTTGGATATATATTGATTGGCATACTCAAAAGCATCCATAGCATCCAATGCCTTATCCTGAGTCCTAACATCAATATTAGAAATCTTTAGTAAATCCGCAGATACAGAAGGTAACGTAATTGTGATACGGTCTCTAACTTCAGCCCCTACTAGTAAGCTGATATCAGCTGTCTGCTCTTTGTTAAAATCGCTACTATCATAGGCTACCCCTTCCCCAAATAAACCACGATTTTTATTTGCTGTTGCCTGAGAACTCCAGTGCCTCCAATTAGGCCATTTATAGGAATAAGTGGGGTCCGAAAGTAATGGTTTATCGTAAGCACTCATAAATCGATTATCATATATAACCAATTCTTTCTTAGTTTTATCAATATCCAAATAAGTATAGTGGTTATTTGGATTTCCATTTTCTGTTGCATCAATAATTGTGTCCAATAAATCGTCTGCATTTGTTACATTTGCAATTGCTACATTGTATATAAAATGATCCCCACTTGTTGTGAGGCTATTAGTTGCTTCATTAGTGAATTTAATACTATAATGATTGCTACAAGTACAACAAGTAAAATAGAAACCAGTCCCAAATAAATCCTTCTTTTGTGCGTCTGTTCCTTGAAACCCACTAAGATCAATTGTCGAAGCGGCGTGTTTAATCGGTACTAATCTACTAGAGACTAATACACCTAATGAATCATATTCTTCATATAATTCATCAGTTACATACCTCTCCGACATATATCCAGCACCTAATGAAGGTCCCGCCTTAACCCAAGAAGGTAGCGTACCTTTAATCACAATTCCTGTATATTCCTCTTTATAAGCAGTACTCAGAACCTTAATCTCATTAAATTTCGTACGAGTAGATATGGAATCTATTTCCGTAACCAAATGATCTATTTCTGCTTGTATATTACAACGATCATCATATGACAGTGTTCCATTGGCAGCCTTAATACTTAGCTCATTTCCTCTATGTAGCATATCTTGAATCTCATTCATAGCCCCGTCTGCTACTTGCACCATAGATATACCGTCCTGAGCATTGTGTGCACCTTGCTGTAGTCCTCGAATCTGCCTACGCATCTTTTCAGAAATAGCTAATCCTGCCGCATCATCCGCAGATCTATTTATTCTATATCCAGAGGATAAACGTTCTGTGCTCTTTGCACTTTTATTGTCTACTATACCCAACTGCCTATTAGAGTACATTGCAGATAGATTCTGACTAATTATCATCTTATCTTTCTCCTTTGTATATTAATATATTCTCTATACAGCCATAGTTACTTCCTCTAACCACTTTTTCTCATCTTCATTCAAATGTGGTGCAATTTTCACAAACACATTCTGATGGTAAAGATTGAGAAACATTCTTTGTTCTTCTGTCATGTATTTCACATCAATGGCATCTAAATCAATGGGCACATAAGTTAATGTATCAAAGTGCATAAATTGTCCATATTCATTTTTGATACCATTTTGAGCAACCATTATATTTTCAATACGAATTCCATGGCTACCTTCAATATAGATTCCTGGTTCATTACTTGTAACCATGCCAGCTTCTATTACTGCTTCTACCATTCCATCCGTAAAACGCCATCTGAAATTCTGAGGACCTTCATGAACATTTAGGATATATCCAATACCATGACCTGTTCCACACTTATAGTCAAGCCCCAGGTTCCAAATAGGCTGACGCGCCATAATATCAAGGTTACGCCCTGTACACCCATGAATCCAATTTACATAAGTCA
>CAZKGP010000355.1:0-2528 GCA_964552225.1 uncultured Acetatifactor sp. | reverse complement strand
TGATTCATGAGAAACTAGGCTATTAATAAATGTAGTAAATCAAATATTTTATAAGGTGGGGGCCAAAAATATGACAAGAAATGATAAAGTATTAGAATATGTAGTTGATAGAATTAAAAAAGAACATTCGGAAAATATTGATATGCTGTTGTGCTATGGTTCCTATATTAATGGGACTGAAAATGACAAATCAGATATAGATATGTACTTTATTCCAAGAAATGATAAAGGGTATGAGCTAGGAGAAACTTTTATTTTAGATGGAATTGGTTATGATATTTTTGGAATGCCATGGGAAAGAGTAGAAAACATAGCGAAATTTAAAGAGAGCTTATCGCCTTTAGTAGGTGACGTCAAAATACTTTATAGCTACTCAGAGCAGGAAAACGCTAAATTCAGAGAATTACAACAAGACATGAAAGAACGTTTAAACGACACAGAGTATATGCATAATTGCGCGCAAAATAGGGTGGAAGAAGTAATTGTTATTTATCAAGATATAATGTTTGAATCTTCTATCAGCAATATCAGGATGAGAGCAGGGTGGATTCTTATGCTTTTGGCAGAGGCAGTTGCCTATATGAATCAAACCTATTTTCATAAAGGATTGAAAACACAATATGCCGACTTAAAAGGGTTAAAAACACAACCTTTAGAATTTACAGAGCTGTACCACGATATTATAGTAGAAGATAATATTTTTAAGTTAAAAGATAAATGCTATCAGATGATACATAACACAATTGATTTTTTAGGATTAGGCGATACACTAGAATTTCCACTTAGTAATAAGACGACTCATACTGACGAAATAGCAGAAGCTCCTGCAGATTATAATTATGCCACGTGTTGGTATGAAGAACTTTCATCAACATTTAATAAAATCTATGTTTGCGCAGAAAAAAATGATTATATTTTGGCATTTATTTCTGCTTGCTGCCTTCAAGATTCAATTGAGTCGGAACTGAAAATAAAATTGGAAACGACAGATTTATTAAGTCAATATAAATATGATGACTTAGAAAAACTAGCATTAAGGGCAAAAGAAATTGAGTTAAACATTATAGATGAAATAGAAAAGAATAATGGAAGAATTAGAAGGGTAAGTGATGTGGCGGAATTATGAATTTTAAAAAATTGGGAAACTAAAACATATTTATTATTATGCCATTTAAAGCAAGGCAGTGTGGAAGTTCAGATAGGAGATTATGTACAAGTTGGAGATTATCTAGGACGTGTAGGAAACAGCGGAACCACATCTGAGCCGAATCTCCATATTCATCACCAGCGTCATGACCCTACCAAAACCCATATAATGTTGGCAGAAGGACTTCCTCTTTACTTTAAAACGGATGGTGATAAGTTTATGCCTGTAAAGGGTGATATCATTAACACCATGAAATAAAACGCGTGAGTTTGAAAGGTTGAATATAAGTGCAAACAGTCATCAAAAGAATTGAAGAATACGAAATTAATGATGCATTAGAACTGGTTCTAGAAGTTTTTATGGAGTATGAAGCACCAGATTATTCTGCAGAAGGTGTTGAATCATTTAAAAGCACTGCTGTATATAACAAGGAATTTATTAAAAGCATTCAAATGTATGGTGCTTATCTAAATGAAAAAATAGTAGGTGTTATAGCAACAAGAAATAACGGCAATCACATAGCATTATTTTTTGTTGATGGTGAGCATCATCGAAAAGGCATAGGAAAACTGCTGTTTCAGACCGTCCTTAAACAAAGCACGGCAAATGAGATTACAGTCAATTCTTCTCCATATGCCCAAATTATTTATCATCATCTAGGCTTTGAAGATACTGATTCGGAACAGACTACAGATGGCATAAGATATATACCAATGTCTTATAAAAAATGGGCTAGGAAAGTATAGATTCTTATGGTTAATGTTATCTACTGTAAACAATATAATATTATTTTACATTATGGAGTTTATACTGTCAATTTAGTAAAATATGTCAACATTGTTTGGAATATATTACGGAATAAAAAAATGAAAGAAAGGCGTGATTATATGTGGATTATCTATGCCTTGCTGTCGGCGCTGTTTGCAGCACTTACATCTATTTTAGCTAAAATTGGGATTGAGAATGTCAATTCCAATCTTGCAACAGCAATACGAACAGTGGTGGTACTTGTAATGGCTTGGGGCATTGTTTTT
Organism: uncultured Acetatifactor sp.; assembly: GCA_964552225.1. Classification (GTDB taxonomy): domain Bacteria; phylum Bacillota; class Clostridia; order Lachnospirales; family Lachnospiraceae; genus Acetatifactor. The sequence goes on along the minus strand of CAZKGP010000355.1, from coordinate 347 downwards.
ATATTAAATCTCCATCTCCCGCATCCTCTCCAGAATAAATTCCACTTTGCCTTTCATGTTTAAATGGGAAGGTTCTGATGTGGGCATCTCATAAACAATTTGGCCATCCTTCATAAATAGGACTCGTTTTGCTTGGGCGGCCACCTTTGCATCATGAGTCACTAACATGATTGCTGTGCCGTTTTTATTAATCTCAGTTAGAAGGCCCATAATTTCATCTGCTGCTTTGGAATTAAGAGCGCCAGTTGGTTCATCCGCAAAAAGAATGTCTGGTGAATTAATCAATGCACGACAGATTCCAGCTCTTTGCAACTGACCTCCAGATACTTCTGTGACATCCCTTTTTT
>CAZKGP010000354.1:0-2542 GCA_964552225.1 uncultured Acetatifactor sp. | reverse complement strand
GCTATTTGTATTGGTGAATATAGAACCTCTTTGCAGGGAGAGTGGAGCATTCCACACTTTATTGAAAATAATGAATTATCTATTTCGCAAGTATATCATCCACTTATAGATAATCCTATCAAAAATAGTATTACAACCAAAAGAGGAGTACTATTAACCGGCTCTAATGCCTCTGGCAAATCAACTTTTTTAAAAACTGTGGCTATTAATGCAATTTTAGCACAAACTATTCATACCACACTATCGGAAAACTACTCTGCACCATTTTATTCCATTTATTCTTCTATGTCTCTTAAAGACAGCTTGGAAAGTGGAGAAAGTTATTATATAGTTGAAATCAAGTCTTTAAAAAGAATTTTGGAGGCTCATGCTCAGCAAGACTCAAATCTTCTTTGTTTTGTGGATGAAGTATTGCGTGGAACAAATACCGTAGAAAGAATTTCTGCCTCAACACAAATACTAAAAAGTCTATCTGCCGCAAATACCATATGCTTTGCAGCAACTCATGATATTGAATTAACTGGACTTTTAAATAATGAATATGACAATTATCATTTTGAAGAAGAAATAAGAGATGGTGATGTATTTTTCAACTACAAATTACAAAATGGGAAGGCAACTACGAGAAACGCTATACTGCTTTTAGAAATTATGGGTTATCATTCAGATATCATAAATATGGCAACAAAACAAGCGGAAACCTTTGTTGAAACAGGAGTTTGGAAGTAGTAACATCTTATTATTGACGAGAAATAGACACACTGATATAATTAAACGAAAGACCTACGAAGTCAAAAGGAGGTAACAATGGTAAATTTTATTAATACATTCTTATCGTATATATTATTGGTATTGGTTTTTGTAATTGTGGGGGCTGTTGGCATTACGATTGGGATAATATTACGAAAAAGGAAAAATAAACAGGAAGAGATGAACGATTCAGTAGCTACGAACGAATCACATTAAATTTATAAGGTATCATAAGGTGTTCAGATAATGGGCACCTTTGTTTATTCAATAGGAAATGTTAATAAAGCACAGGGGGACATGCTTACAATGAAAGCATTATGGGACAAATGAAACAAACAATTACAACGATTCTTTGGGATGTAGATGGAACGCTTTTAGACTTTTTGTATTCACAAAGGTATGCCATAACAAAAGCTTTTGAAAATGAAGGCTTATTAATTACAGAGGAAATAATACAAAGATTTTCTAAAATTAATGATGAATTTTGGAAACGTTTGGAGCTTGGAGAAATCACCAAAAAAGAACTACTTACAGGACGTTTTATACAACTGTTTCAAGAGTATAAAATAGAGAATGTGAATATAGAATCTTTTCGATTAGAGTATCAAGATGCTTTAGGAAGTGTATATTCCTACATTGATGATTCTCTTACTCTTTGCACTTCTTTAAAAGGAAAATATCATCAGTATATTGTAACCAATGGGGTTGCCTCTACACAAAGGAAAAAATGTAATTTATCTGGTTTAAGCCAAGTAATGCAAAAACTTTTCATATCTGAAGAAGTTGGTGCGAATAAGCCGAGTAAAGTTTTTTTTGATACTTGTTTAAGTGAAATAGAAGAAAAAGACAGAAGCAGAATCCTTATAGTTGGAGATTCTTTAAGCAGTGATATCAAGGGCGGGAAAAACGCAGGAATACTAACTTGTTGGTATCGACCAGATGAGGCACTTAATGACACAAATATAAAAGCAGATTATGAAATTAGTCATCTTCACGACATTTACGATATATTACATATATTTGAAAAATAATAAATTATAAAGAAGGAAATTATGGCAAAATCATCTGGGCAAAAATTAAAATTGTTATATATATTAAAAATGCTTATGGAACACACCGATGAGCACCATACTATTACGACCAAAGAAATCATAGAACGCTTAGCTGCGAATGACATTAAGGCGGAACGGAAAAGTATCTATGATGACATCAACGCATTAATCGATTTTGGTTATGATATTCTGCAAGTACAAAGCCGAAAAGGTGGTGGCTATTTTCTTGCAAGCAGAGATTTTGAGTTAGCAGAATTAAAACTGCTTGTAGATGCGGTACAGTCCTCAAGATTTATTACCACAAAAAAATCCAGAGAGTTAATTAAGAAAATAGAACATCTTTTAAGCAAGCATGACGCTGGTAAATTACAGCGTCAAGTTTATGTGGCAGGACGTATTAAATCAGAAAATGAAAGTATTTATTATAGTATCGATGCCATACATAATGCCATTCAAGAGAATCGTCAGATAAAGTTTACTTATATGGACTGGACTCTTGCAAAGACCATGAAACCAAGAAAAGATGGAGCTCTGTATCAAGTAAGTCCTTGGGCACTTATTTGGAAAGAAGAAAATTATTATTTGGCAGCATTTGAAAGTAAAACAGATATGATGAAGCATTACCGTGTCGATAAAATGGGACCAGTAACTACACTTTCCATCCCAAGAGAAGGTATGCAACAATTTGAAAAGGTTAATTTGGCAGATTATACAAATCAAACATTTGGTATGTTTGGCGG
>CAZKGP010000353.1:0-2564 GCA_964552225.1 uncultured Acetatifactor sp. | reverse complement strand
TATGGAAGAATTGCGAAATACATATTTCACAATGCCAACCGTAGCTTTAAAGGGAATTGTAATTTTTCCTGATATGATAATACATTTTGATTTAAGTCGTGAAAAATCAATTAAAGCTGTGGAGCAAGCAATGATTAAGGAGTCTCCTATATTACTGGTAGCACAGAAGCAATTGACGGTAGAAGATCCTAATTTAGAAGACGTATATCAGGTTGGTACGGTAGCAACAGTAAGGCAAGTCAATAAATTAGCTAATGGAACGTTTCGAGTCCTTGTTGAAGGTGTGAGGCGAGGTATTATTGTTGATTTTTTAGAAACAGAAGATAATTATCTACTAGCAGAAGTGGATGGATTTGTTCAAATAGAAGAAAATCAACCCGAAAATACTACAGTTGCTATGATTTTGCATCTTGAAAAATTATTTCAGGAATATTGTGGCTTTTATCCCAAATTAGGAAAAGGTGTAGAGCGGTATTTTAAAAACAATCCAAAGATAGTTCAATTAATTGATATCATTACAATGAGCATGCCGTTGGATTACAAGGCAAAACAAAAAGTACTTGAAATAACTTCTTTACAAGAAAGATATGATTATATTACAGACATATTATATAATGAAATTGAAATTGCACGTGCAAAAGTAAAGCTATCTGAAGATTTACAAGGTCGCGTGGAGAAAAGGCAGAAAGAATATTTACTGAGAGAACAACTTGCTTATATTCGTGAGGAACTTGGGGAAAATAAAGAATATTCAGATGCAGATATTTTTGAAAAAGCACTAGAAAAGTTGAAGGCTAAAAAGGAAGTAAAAGAGCGCATTAACAAAGAGATTGTACGATTTAAAAATCTTGCGGCTAGCAGTGCGGAAAGTGCGGTAGAAAGAACTTACATTGAAACTATGCTTGAGATGCCTTGGGATAAGACATCTAAGGATAATATAGATATCCAGCATGCAGAGAAAATTTTGCAAGAACAGCATTATGGATTGGAACAAGTAAAAGAGCGTATTTTACAGTATCTTGCTGTTCGTACCTTAACTCAGAAGGGAAGTATGCCTATAATTTGTTTGGTAGGGCCACCGGGTACAGGTAAAACCTCTATTGGGAAAAGTATTGCAGAGGCACTAAGTAAAAAGTATGTGAGAATCAGCTTAGGCGGTGTAAGAGATGAATCAGAGATTCGTGGTCATAGAAAAACTTATGTAGGTGCAATGCCTGGTCGAATTGCCAATTCAATCAAACAAGCAGGCGTTAAGAATCCGCTTATTATGTTAGATGAGATTGATAAGGTTGGAAGTGATTATAAAGGAAATGTTTCTGCTGCATTACTAGAGGTTTTGGACAGTGAGCAAAATGTTAAATTTAGAGATCATTATATTGAAGTTCCGTTAGATTTATCAGAAGTATTGTTTGTAGCAACAGCCAATACAACTTCAACGATACCCAGACCCTTACTTGATCGAATGGAAATTATTGAGGTAAATAGCTATTCTTCAAATGAGAAATTTCACATTGCCAAAGAGCATTTAGTGGAGAAAACATGGAATAAAAATGGTTTGAAGCAAGAACAGCTTACCATAAGTGATGGTGCAATCAGAAAAGTGATTGACAATTACACAAGGGAAGCGGGTGTGCGAGAGCTGGAACGTAAGCTTGGTGAAATATGCAGGAAAGCAGCTCGTATTCTACTAAAAGGTAATAAAGAACAGATTAAGGTAACGAGTCAAAATATAGAAAAATATTTGGGAGTACCAAAGTATTCCAGCGAGGATCAAATAAGAGTAAGTGAAGTAGGTATTGCACATGGTCTAGCTTGGACAAGTGTGGGTGGTCAAACGTTGCAGATTGAAGTGAATAAGATGCCTGGAAAAGGTGAAATAAAGTTAACGGGACAGATGGGCGATATCATGAAAGAATCTGCTATTACAGGTATGAGTTATGTTCGATCTGTTAGTCAAGAGTATAAAATCGGCCCAGATATCTTCCGCAAAAATGATTTTCATATACATATTCCAGAAGGTGCAGTTCCGAAAGACGGACCTAGTGCTGGAATAACTATGGCAACGGCATTATTGTCTGCCATAACTGGAATAAAGGTAAAGGCAGATGTTGCTATGACTGGTGAAATAACATTAAGAGGTGGAGTGCTGCCTATTGGTGGATTAAAAGAGAAAATTCTTGCTGCCAATAAAGCAGGAATGAAGAAAATTCTAGTGCCAGCAAAAAATCAAAAAGATGTAGTGGAAATCTCCAAAGAGATTAAAGGTGGGATGGAAATTGTGTATGTATCTTCTATGAGTGAGGTAATCCAACAATCTTTTGAAAATATGGAAAGAGGTTAGGTAGTAATGATAATTAAAAATGTAAACTTAGAGACTGTTTGTGGTATTACGAGTACCTTTCCTGAAAATATTCATCCAGAAATTGCTTTTGCAGGTAAAAGTAACGTAGGAAAGTCATCTCTAATCAATGCGTTGATGAATCGGAAAGCACTTGCTAGAACCAGCTCGCAACCAGGAAAGACCCAGACTATAAATTATTATAATATTAATGATGCAATTTATT
>CAZKGP010000352.1:0-2565 GCA_964552225.1 uncultured Acetatifactor sp. | reverse complement strand
AATACCGATTTTTACTTGTGGTAAATTGTTCATTTTTCTTTTCCTCCATTTTGTTTTTATTCATTTACATTTAGGTTCTTACCCTTTAATCCAAGGAAGTTGCCTTCCTCTAGGCCACCCTCTTTATGACCAATCAGCCACTTATTCGTAGCTGTTATAAGAGCATCCTCATCGGGTGTAACGCTTATTTTTACTGCCTCATGCTGTTTTTCCAATGGATAGTTGGTGCCCTTGGGCAGAACAACGGCAACTTGAAAACCAGCCCCCTCCACACCACAAGGTGCATAATGCAAGGTGGTTGCATATACCTCCACAGCTACCCCAGCAGGAATTAAAAACGCCTCCATCTTAGCGGTATCATAAGTAAAGTCTTTTTCAATATCTTGTTGCAACCCTATGATTAATATGGCATCTGTTGCTGCTATATTGATTTCAGAGGTTCTGTGGTACTCTACTGCATTTAACAATTCATTATGACCATTACAGTAACCAATTTGAATTGGCATTTCACCAAAGGTTACCCTGCTAAGAGGTTCCATAGCAGCTGTAGCCTCTAACTCTGCTACACTTGGCTCGTATACAACACCCTCTGGAATAGGTGTTTTCTTTAAAGCATCTACTAATTCTGTAACATCCACATTTGTTATAACTCTTCCGTATTTACCAAATGAAGTGTCTGTAACAGGTAAAATTTTCATGAAATATATCCTCCCTTTCTTTTATATGTCCCATGATACCTACGGATTGCTGCGCACTTTGTGCTCTCGCAATCCTAAAAACATTTAATGTATGATTTCAAAGATAGGCTTACACATTGGATAAATCTCTTTGAATTGAGCATATCTTTCCTCATACTTTTGTACCAATTCTGGATCTGGTTCTACAGTATCTACTACCTTCACAATCTTAGCCGCAATTTCTTCTACATTTTTATATTCACCACATGCAACCGCAGCTAACATAGCACCACCTAATGCAGGACCTTCTTCACTTTCAATTACGTCCACTTTAAGATTTAGAATGTTTGCAATCATCTTTTTCCAAAGAGGGCTTTTGGCCCCGCCACCACAGATTTTTGTGCGTTCTAGGGAAATACCCAAGGATTTAGCCACTTCTAAAGAATCACGAAGCGCAAATCCAACGCCTTCTAATACAGCTTGTGTCATATCAGCTCTGGTTGTATCCATCGTCATACCAATAAATGTTCCTCGTGCATTGGGATTATTATGTGGAGAACGTTCCCCCATCAAATACGGTAAAAAGTACACACGGTTTTCACCTAAGCGGGTAATTTGTGCCTGCTCCTGAGCATAATCCTTTGTTCCAATAATGTCATCCATCCACCATTTATTACAAGACGCTGCACTAAGCATACATCCCATTAAATGATAACTTCCATCTGCATGTGCAAAAGAATGGAGGGCATTATATTTATCAACACCAAAATGATTAGATGAAATAAATATAGTTCCACTAGTTCCCAAAGAAATGTTACACATATTATTGCCCACAGTACCAGTTCCTACTGCCGCCGCCGCATTATCACCTGCCCCAGCCGCAATTTTCACAGTCTCTGACAAACCAAGTTCTTTGGCTATTTCAGGTAATAATGTTCCTACCACTTCATAGCTTTCATAACAAGTCGCCAGTTGTTCTTCTGTAATGTTGCAAATTTCACACATTTCCTTAGACCATTTACGGTTCTTAACATCAAATAGTAGCATACCGGAAGCATCTGAAACATCTGTACAATGTACACCAGTTAATTTATATGCAATATAATCCTTTGGTAACATTATCTTTTTTATCTTGGCAAAGTTCTCTGGTTCTTTGTTTTTCACCCATAATATCTTAGGTGCCGTAAAACCAGTAAAGGAAATATTCGCAGTATACTCAGATAACTTTTCCTTACCAATTACATTATTAAGATAATCACATTCTTCAAAGGTTCTTCCGTCATTCCACAGGATCGCTGGACGAATCACTTTGTCATCCTTGTCCAAAATAACAAGACCATGCATCTGTCCACCAAAACTAATACCTGCTACTTGAGATTTGTCTGTCCCCTCTAACAATTCGTTAATTCCCACCATTGTCTGTTCATACCAATCTTCTGGATTCTGTTCAGACCAACCAGGATTGGGAAAATACAAAGGGTATTCTTTAGATACAATATTTTGAATCTTTCCCTCACTATCCATCAATAATAATTTAACAGATGAAGTTCCTAAATCAATACCAATATATAACATAAAAGCCCTCCTTAATCACCACCACTTTACTCACACAATTTATCTACGTGCTCGTGCACATTACTTTTATAATAATCGTAATACCACATAAAATCAAGACCTCATATTTTTTTCGTAAAATTGCATGAATTTTATATGTTTTTTCTAGTAAATATTACGGGTGTTACAGGTGAGTCACCAGCCAATCATAGAATGAGGCGAAGCAGTCGTAACCATTCCATTCGCCCACGCTCCCGCTCGACAAAAAACGTAGCGGTACTAAGATTTCACCTGCGTCTTACGACTTGGTGAAATCAAGTGCCGACGTTTTTTA
>CAZKGP010000351.1:0-2575 GCA_964552225.1 uncultured Acetatifactor sp. | reverse complement strand
TAATGTATTATAAGGTATTATATTATTTGTGTGATAGAGACATAAATATGACATATAGAAATGAGGAGCTTTATGGATCAGAATAACCAATTAGAAAACGAAAGAAGAGAAGAAAGAAGAAAAAAACGGCAAAAAGCACAGATTATGGCATATGTAACGCTTTTTGCATTTATTGTAATAATAGCAGTTGGGATTGTAGCAGGAGTGAAGTTTATTACAGACTATAGTCGTCAAAATGTTGAAGCGAAAAATTCCCAGCAAGAACAGCAAGAAAGTCAAGTAGATGACTTATTTGGTACGGAAGAAAGTCTTGCGCCTCCTATAGTAGAAGATATTGTACCAGAACAGACACCCCAGCAGAAATTAGATGAAATTGTAAATGCAGGCATTGATGTGATGCCTCTTGAAGATAAAGTAGCAGGACTGTTTTTTGTAACACCTGAGGCAATTACAGGCGTTTCAACAGCAATTCAAGCAGGTGAGGGAACACAAACGGCACTTAGTAAATATGCAGTAGGCGGAATTATTTATTTTGGTAAAAACATCGAATCTCAAGCACAGCTTAAGGAAATGATAGACAATACTAAATTGTATTCAAAATATCCTCTTTTTATTGGAATTGATGAAGAGGGCGGAAGTGTTGCACGTTTAGCAGAAAAAGGAATTGGAACAATAGTAGATTCTGCTGAAACCATTGGCAATAGTGCAGATGCTAATAATGCTTATGCGGCAGGCACTACCATAGGTGGATATCTAGCTGAAAATGGATTTAATCTTGATTTTGCACCAGTAGCTGACTTGGCAAATGTAGAAGATAGTATTATGAAAGGACGTTCTTATGGAGCAGAAGCTTCAGTAGCGTCACCTTTTGTAACATCAATGATACAAGGATTAGAGGAACAAAACATTACAGCATGCATGAAGCATTTTCCTGGAATTGGCGGAACAACTCAGGATACACATACTGGATTAGCAACGACCAACAGAAGTGCCGAAGATTTTAGAACAAATGAATTTGCAGTATTTAAAGCTGGAATAGATGCCGGGGTTAATATGATTATGATTGGCCATATGTCTGCTCCTTCTTTGACAGGTGAGAATACTCCAAGTACAATGTCTAAAACCATTATTACGGATATTTTACGAGGTGAATTAGGCTATAGTGGAGTGGTTATATCTGATGCCATGAATATGTCTGCAATTTCAGAGTATTATGGAGCTGATGAAGCTGCTATTTTAGCATTGAAAGCAGGCTGTGATATGATATTAATGCCAGAGGACTTTGAATTAGCCTATGAAGGTGTATTGAAAGCAGTTCAGGATGGTACTATTTCAGAAAGCCGCGTCAATGATTCTCTTCGCAGAATATATAGAATTAAGTATGCGGATAAGATAGAGGAATAAAATATAATTAGGAAAGTAATGAGAAAGAATCTCTAACTTTCCTATATAATAAAAACAAGCAACTTGCATCATTGTGATGTAAGTTGCTTGTTTTTATAAGCGCGAGACGGGGATCGAACCCGCGACCCCCTCCTTGGCAAGGAGGTGCTCCACCGCTGAGCCACTCGCGCGTATTTGTTGTGTGTTCGTTAGTTACGAACAAATATTAATATACTATAGGATAAGATAAATGTCAATAGAAAAAAATAGTACTCCTTGTTTTTATATACATAAGAGGGGTATAATAATGGATAGTTATTTATTGCGTAAATTTGTGCCTGTGACCAAAGGTTTGCAGGTAATGGAAAGGTATGGTTATTTGTATGAGCAAGTTTGAAATAAAGGACACTTTTTATGTAGATGGGGCGCCCATAAAGATTATTTCAGGTGCTATCCATTATTTTAGAATTTTACCAGAATACTGGCAAGACCGTTTAGAAAAATTAAAAGCAATGGGTTGCAATACAGTGGAAACCTATGTTCCTTGGAATGCCCATGAACCTCAAAAGGGTGAATTTCATTTTGAGGGAAGATTAGACGTAGTTAGCTTTATTAGATTAGCCCAAAGCCTTGGCCTTTATGTTATTGTGCGGCCTTCACCTTATATCTGTGCAGAATGGGAATTCGGGGGACTTCCTGCTTGGCTTTTGGCGGAGGATGGAATGAAACTAAGAGCTAATTATCCGCCTTTTTTAAAGCATGTGGAAGAGTACTATAAGGTGTTGTTGCCATTATTTACACCGTACCAGATTGACAATGACGGTCCCATTATTATGATGCAGGTAGAGAATGAATACGGCTATTATGATAATGACTTATCTTATATGGAAACTATAAAATCCATAATGATAGAAAATGGAGTGACAGTGCCCTTGGTTACTTCAGATGGGCCAACTGATGAGAGCCTTAATGGAGGAAAACTTTCAGGAGTTCTTCCTACCGGCAATTTTGGATCTAAAACAGAAGAACGATTTAAGATACTTGAAAAACATACAGAGGGTGGCCCTCTAATGTGTACTGAATTCTGGGTTGGCTGGTTTGACCATTGGGGTAATGGTGGTCATATGACAGGAAACTTAGAAGAGAGCGTAAAAGATCTGGATAAAATGCTTGAATTAGGGCATGTTAATAT
>CAZKGP010000350.1:0-2637 GCA_964552225.1 uncultured Acetatifactor sp. | reverse complement strand
CAGAACTGAGTAAAATATGTAGTAGTATTTAATTATAATTCCACTTCATATGCAACGTATGGAGCATCTAAATGATATCCAAGCTTTTCTGCCAAATGTACAGAACGCAAGTCATGGGCATCCCAACTAGGATATATCTTTCTCTCTAAGCACTCCAATATTAATTGGGAACCACATACAGTGGCAAGTCCTTTTCCTCTATATTCTGGACATGTATCAATTTCAATTTCAATGCCCTCACTATAAACGGCATAAGGTGAGGCACCTGATACCAGCTTACCCTGATGTAAAATTGCAACTCCTATTGCTTTTTGTTGATAATCTTCATAAGTTTTAAACTGTGAGCATAAGTCTCCTGACCATTCTTCTTTCTTTGCCATCTTATAAATTTCTTCGTCAAATAGTCTTATTTCATAGTTACTATCTAGTGCCTCTATGTATCCTTGGAGCTTTTCTTTATTAAATACATTCGGCTCTTTTTTAATGGCATAGCGAGTGATTTTCTCCGCACTGTCACCATAATTGGATTCTATTAGTTCTTCCCAAGGTTTATCTTTTGGAATAAGAATCTTAAAACCACTAAGTTGGTTAAATAGCTCCGAATTTGGTTTCCCAGCAAAAAAACAAAAATCGCCAACGTCAATCATGGCTGATGTTGGATCTATATCATTATCAACGATAATATAGCCCATGTAGCCATCTAGATAAGACCATATTAATGCTTCGTTCCAGTTTTTAAATAGGTTGAATGCAGTTTGGTTCATTTATACCTCCATATTGTAGTTACTCTTCCAAATATCTTTTTAGTTGTTCAACAAGTAAATGAACAGTTGTGCCTGGGTCATATTCTGATGGTTTATCTTTCTCAATCCTAAACTCAGCCATTCGTCGTTTTGCATTATCTATTGCTAATTTCACGCCATTATTTTGATTCAATAATTCATAAATATCTTCATAGTTTTTTCTATATTTTCCATCTCTTAAATTTTGTTCCTTAAATATTTCATTGAGTTTTTTATTCCATTCATCCCGATGTAGTGCAGCATCACTATAGTTAAAATGTAAATAAATCCAATACTCAAAAGATTGATTACTCCATGCTATTTTATAATCTTTTGCTATTCCATCTTTTATAGCTTGATCAAAATCCTCAAAATCATCTTTATCAAATACTACCCAAACATTTTGGTACATTATTTTTGCATTTTTAACAATTTTATCGGTTTTTTCAATCAACTTACCTGTAGAACATCCTTCTCCATGTATGTCAATCTGAATAGCTATTACATCGATAGCGCCTCCCATTTTTGACTGAATTAATTTTTGTATACCTTTAAAATATAATGGTTCTGTCCGTTTTCCTTCTGTTACAATCAAAAAGGAATTTGCTTTTGGTTGTCTAAATGCAAACTTTCTCTGTTTCCGTCCCTCTCTACGCTTTCTAAATAAATCATCCGTCCCCACTTATTCACCTTCCTTCATTTGGAATTCTTTAATAAGTGGAATACCTCCATAAACACCTGACAGATAATCCTTTTCAAACGATGCATCTGATCTTACCTTAAAATCAGATAAAGCTACTAACTTAGAATATCCAAATTCATCTTTTTGAACAAACCAGATTTGATCTCTTCTAAAAAATCTTTTATCCATTAGGGTAGTATCATGAGTTGTATAAATCAATTGTGCAGTTGAATCATTATTATAAAATAAATCTATAATAAATTTTAATAATAATGGATGTAATTTCATATTTAGCTCATCTATAAAAAGAGAGGACTTACCTAGTATCGCCATATGAGTGTGAATAAACATCGCTATACTCTTTATCGTTCCTTCAGATTCATTAAACAAATTTAGAGAATATTTTTTCCCATCTCTTCCAATATGAGTTGTGTAGAATTCAATCTCTTTGTCACTAGAATCATAATCTATATCTTTAATTCCAGTATCAATTGCTGTTAAAAATTTTATTAAAATATTTTTTTTTTCATCAATTAAACTAGGTAACATACGTTCTAAAATTCTTGTGTCATCACAAAAACTAGTAGGCATCACAAAAGTACTCATAATTACATTGTAAACATCTTTAAATATATCTAAATTCAATTTAAGTTTTCTAAAAAATGATAACACTAATGTTTCGGATGGAACTTGTTCTTTATATGCATCACAATATTTTTTAACAGAAGCTCCAAATTCTACTGAATCCAATGTCCTCTCAAAAATAGTAGAAGTTCTATTTGTTTTATTATTTTTTCTATATAACCACTCACTTACAATGCATTTTTGATTATATTCAAAGCCATATCGATATTCATACTCATCAAACATATTTACAATTTGAAATTCAGAGTTTTCTTTCAAATCTTCAAAGTAAAAGGGGTAATAATATTCCTCAATCGCAGTTTTACCATCATCATCAACATTATTAAGTGATTCTGCAATAATTCTTTGAAAATAATACATTCCTAAGTGCAAATTAGATTTTCCACTTGCATTTGCACCATAAATGGATGCCACTCTAAGATACTTTTCCTTAATTCCAATATCAATTAAATTACTCTCATGTTCTTTATAGGCATTAATTGCTGTCATATCTAATATGGTTTCATCCTTAAAAGATAAAACATTCTT
>CAZKGP010000349.1:0-2643 GCA_964552225.1 uncultured Acetatifactor sp. | reverse complement strand
ATGTATATTATCTGTGAGTCTAATACCAATGGTATTGTTGAGATTTCTCCTACTGGCGGAGGTACATTTCTTGGATACTTTGGAACCAACTTTGCAGACCCTTCTCTAAAAACCATTCTTTACCGTGCTATTTTAACAGATGCACAGAGAGCTAAAATGGTTTCTAATATTCCATCTACGCCAGATAACTTATGTATAGATGAAAAAGGATTAATCTACACTGTAAAAAGAGGTGAAGAGCTAGATACTTTAAAAAGATTGAATATAGCAGGTAAGAACGTAATAGAGCCAGACTCCTATGATGACATTCCAGCAGCAGTTGCGGCAGGTAATCATGACAATGTTTATATGGTATCTCAACAAGGATTTGTTTATGAATTTAACAATGAAGGTGAAGTGCTTTACATATTTGGTGGTCCTGACGATGGAACTCAGCGAGTTGGATTATGTACTGTAGTTAGTGCAATCGGGGTAGATAAACAAGATCGTATTTATATTTTGGATGCAGATAAGAGCCAAATTCAAGTGTTTAAATCTACAGAATTTACAGATTTATTACATGAAGCATTATCCTTATACTCTACAGGTCGTTATACAGAAAGCAAGGAGCCTTTAGAACAAGTTCTGAATATGAATAGTATGTTTGATTATGCCAATATGGCAATGGGCAGAGCATATTTCCAAGAAGAAAATTATGTTGCGGCACAAGAGTATGCCAAATTAGGCAAAGATTATACTGGTTATTCAGATGCAACTTGGGAAATTCGTAACCTTTGGCTGAAGAAAAACATAGTTCCTGTTATATGGATTATTGTAGCAATTTGGATATTAAACAAGATAGTTCGCTTTTTAGATAAGAGGAAGCAAGTATTAGATCCAGTTAGAGCGTTGTCTGATAAAGTAAATCAAAATAAACTTGTAACAGATATTAAATATGCTTGGTATTTTATGAAACACCCAATAGATGGTTGTTATGGCATTGCAAGAGAAGGAAGGGCTTCCTTAAAAGCAGCAAATATTTTAGTGGTCATATTTACCATAGAATTAATTATAAACAAGTATTTAAGTGGTTTTCTATTTAAATATATTCGAGAAGGAAGATACGAAATTCTTAGTGATATAGGAGGGGTTGTTATTGTACTTGCTGCAGTAACGGCATGTAACTATCTCGTATGTACCATCAATGATGGAGAAGGAACAATTAAGAAGATTTACTGCTCTTTTGTATATTCATTGACACCATATATTACAATCATTCCTATTATTATCGCTTTATCTCATGTGGTAACTACGAATGAACAATTTTTAATTATATTTGCTTATGTACTTTTATTTGGCTGGTGTGCAGTACTCTTTGTGCTAGCGATAAAAGAGGTAAATAACTATACAGCCAAAGAAACATTTAAGGTGTTGTGTGTAACAGCATTTACTATATTAATTTTAACCCTATTAATTTTCATAATTTATGTTCTTTGGGCTCAAGTATTAGAATTTATTGTTGCAATTTGCGGAGAGGTGGTGTATCGAATTGGTAGCTAAATGTAATAGAATCATTTGCTTAGTGTTAACTGCAATTATGCTTTTTTTAGCACCAGGATACACTATGAAAGCAAATGCGGTAAATACTCAAATATCATCAGATTATAAGATGATTACAGAAAGTGATACTTACAGATTATATTTATATGAACCTACCTTATCTGTCATCTTAGAGAATAAGGAAACGGGTGCACTACTTCGCTCTACATTAAGTGAGGAAGATAATGATGGTATCAACAATGATACATGGACCGCTTATATGCAATCAGGTGTAGTGGCGACTGCCATTAAGGGTATCAATGATACTTACCAAGTGGATTTGGTAAGTTGCGCCAATGATATTACCTATAGCTTTACAGATAACGGTTTTAGCGCCAAAATCGTTTTTAAAGAATATGAATTTGGTTTTACTGTAAATGTAGCGTTGGAGGGTAGTGAATTAGTTGTTGATATTCCTGAGGAATCCATTATTGAATCAGGGACAGATACTTTTATTGGTACCATAAGCGTGTTTCCGATGATGGGATATACTTATTTGGATGATCAAGCTGGTTATATGTTAATCCCCGATGGAAATGGTGCTCTCATCTATTTGGATGATAAAGACGGAAGATACACAACTGGCTTTTCCCAAGCAATCTATGGAAATGATATTGGATTTTCTGAATCAAGCATAGATATATTACTGTGGGGCGAATATAATACAGTTCTTTATCCTGAACAAGTATTGGCTCCAGTATTTGGTATGGTTCATTCGGATGATGAGTTGGGCTACCTCGCTGTTGTGGAAGAGGGAGATAAAAGAGCTAGTATTGAAGCTCATCCCAATGGTGTTATGGTAAATTATAATAGATGCTTTGCAAAATTTACTTTACGGAAAATCTATATCCAACCGTTGAATAATTCTAACTCAGGTACTATGACAAAGGTAGAGAATGATAGGACGCATAGTGATTTAAAGATTCGTTATCTCCTAATGTCTGGTGAAAGAGCAAACTATGCTAGCATGGCTGTAGCTTATCGTAATTACTTACTAGAAAATGGAAAAATTAGTGTAAAGGATACCAGTTATAATACAAGAGTGGACTTTCTTGGTACGGACAG
>CAZKGP010000348.1:0-2648 GCA_964552225.1 uncultured Acetatifactor sp. | reverse complement strand
TTTCGAATAGTTATTTCATACTTTTAAAGAATTATGTAATATAAAGTTTCTTTTTTTATTTGATAGTGCAAATTAAGTTTTTGGTGGACTATACCTCTCTTTCTTAATATTTTTTTCTTTCTTAATATTTTTTCTTTTTCCTATTTGTAATTGTATTATACATAATGCGCTATATTTTGTCAATACTTTTTAAGTTTTTTATTCAAGTATACAGTTAACTCTTGATATATTTTGTTGTATTTTGTAAATTGTTTGGTTATTTTGTACTTTTTAATCAATTCATTTAATTAATTAAGTTCAAAAAAGCGCGACTTTTATTAAGCCACGCTCCTTATTTTCCGTATTTTTAAAGATTTGTCATTACAAAGATGTCATAGATAGCCTTAATTGCAGTTGTAAAATCTTGGTCTGCAACACCAATTATGATGTTCAACTCGGAAGAACCCTGATCAATCATTTTAACGTTCACATTGCTATGAGCAAGGGCAGAGAAAATTCTTCCCGCAGTTCCTCGTGTAGATTTCATCCCACGTCCTACTACAGCAATTAAATCAAGGTCTGATTCAATTTCAATTGAATCTGGATTTACCAATCTATGCAAGCTTGCAACTACTTTTTGCTCTTTATGCATAAACTCATCTTGGTGCACGTATACCGTCATGGTATCAATTCCAGAAGGTACGTGTTCAAAGGAGATTCCATTTTCTTCAAAAGCTTGAAGAACCTTACGACCAAACCCAATTTGAGAGTTCATCATAT
Organism: uncultured Acetatifactor sp.; assembly: GCA_964552225.1. Taxonomy (GTDB): domain Bacteria; phylum Bacillota; class Clostridia; order Lachnospirales; family Lachnospiraceae; genus Acetatifactor. Next base: position 1,889 of record CAZKGP010000348.1, on the reverse strand, counting down.
CTTTTTCTATATTAATAGAGCAGAATCCTTTTTTACCTGCAATACCTGTGATAACGTATTTGGATTTCTGGCATGTACTTCCTACAATCCAAGTACCATTGTCCTGTGGTGCATTGGTGTTTTTGATATTAATAGGAATACCAGCCTGACGTACTGGAAAAATAGCATCCTCATGAAGTACAGTTGCGCCCATATAAGAAAGCTCTCTTAGCTCTCTATAAGTAATAATGTCTATTCCTTCTGGATTATCAATGATACGAGGGTCTGCAATTAGAAACCCAGATACGTCTGTCCAGTTCTCATATACATCCGCTTGCACAGCCTTTGACACTATAGAACCTGTTATATCTGAGCCACCTCTAGAGAAGGTTTTAACAGTTCCGTCTTCTTGTGCACCATAAAAACCTGGAATAACAGCTTTTTCACATTGAGCCAATCTTTCGCTCAATGCTTTGTTCGTCTTCTCATCATCAAATTGTCCATTTTCATCAAAGAAAATAACAGTTGCTGCATCAACAAAGTCATATCCAAGATAATTTGCCATTATAATTCCGTTTAAATATTCGCCTCGAGAAGCTGCATATTCACTTCCTGCCTTGGCCTTGAAGTTTTTATCAATTAATTTGAATTCATCATCTAAAGAAAGAGTTAGACTTAATCCATCAATAATTTCTTGATAGCGAGCTTTAATTTCTTTAAGATTTGTTTTGAAATCTTTTCCTCTTTCAGCTAAATCATAACATGCATAAAGCATATCTGTAACTTTTGTATCCTTTGAGTCTCTTTTACCAGGTGCTGAAGGAATTACATATCTTCTATCTTCTTCTGCGCGAATAATGCTTCCTACTTTTTTAAACTGCTCTGCACTAGCCAGAGAGCTTCCACCGAATTTTACTACTTTTGACATAATAATACTATCTCCCATTTTATTTAGTTTTGAAACAAATAATCTAATAAGGTATGTCCCTCTTGTATTAGGTTGCCGCTATTTATGCTCTCTGCTTCATTATAGTTCCAAGTATGATTTTGAGGTTTTGAGCTGTCATATAACATGTAAGGAACATTTTCAGAGGTATGAGTACGTAAGCGTATTGGGGTTGGATGGTCTGGCAAAACAAGTAATCTAAAGTCTTCACCAGCTTTTTCCATTTGCTCCACAATAGGGCCTATTACCTTGGAATCCAAGTACTCAATTGCTTGTACTTTTCGTTCTAAACTACCTTGGTGTCCCATTTCATCTGGTGCCTCAACATGGACATAGACAAAATCATATCCCTCTTGTGTCACCGACTTTATTGCGGCATCTACTTTCCCAGCATAATTGGTATGTAATCCGCCGTTAGCGCCCTCTACTTCTGCAACACCCATAGAAGCTCCTACAGCAATACCCTTTAATAAATCAACTGCAGATACCATCATTCCTTTTTTGCCAGTTTTCTCTTGAAAGGAACTAAGCATGGGTTTGGTACCTGCACCCCAGAACCAGCAACAGTTTGCAGGGTTTAGTCCTTTTTTCTTTCTTTCTATATTAATGGGGTGATTTACCAAAATATTATAGCTCTTTTTCATCATATGATTCAAGTACTGGTCTTCTGGTAAATATTGCCCTATCTTCTGTGTCAAAACATCATGAGGGGGTGTCAGTTCCACCACTTGTCCCTTATTCCATATAAGGCAATGACGGTAACTTGTGCCCACATAGAATTGGTAGGTTTCGTTGGCTAATTCCTCTGCCACTGCTTTCAATAGTACAGCGCAGTCTTGTGTATCTATTTCAGAAGCACTGTGGTCAATAATTGTTTTGTCCTCAAATGGAACATCATCCTCTGAAATAGTTACAATATTACATCTTATTGCAATATCACTGTCCTTCATTGGCACGCCGATAT
>CAZKGP010000347.1:0-2649 GCA_964552225.1 uncultured Acetatifactor sp. | reverse complement strand
CAGAAATTTTGGACAAAATGGACTATGAAGGCAGCATGATATATGATGAATATCCAGATTATTGTTGTCTTCTACATCTTTCAAAAAGTATACTTCGCATTATAAGAACAGAAGAAGAAACAGAAAAGCAAGATGCTCCAACACCACCAGAAAAATGGGTCTGGATGGAGAATCTGATTCAAGTACTGCTGTATATGGAGGTTTATAAGCGAAGACATGGAGGAAGAAGAGGATTTATAAAATTTTAAGTTGTGATTTCTCTATAAAGTTATTACAATATAGTCATGGTTTAGACTATGACTATATATGTAATAACTTTTTTTAAGTACTGAGCTGAACTTTAACGTTAGGAGTTTGTTAAATGATAGAGTTAGAAATACTAATTAGTGAAATGTTAAATGAAAATCTGCAACAGATTATTCTTAGCAATTCTACAGATAAAGAAATTGCATTAAAGGTAAAAGTTCGCCCTGTATTATTACAAGGTGCTCTTGTGTTTCAAGAAACCCTATATCGTGGAACACAAGTTTTTCACTCCAATCATGTTATGGCTGATATGAAGAATGTAATTATCAAATACATGACAACGATATTTAAACAGGCCCAGTTCAATTCAAATATACTGCAGGCTACTGTTTTGATAAGTAAAAAAGGTAAAATAACTATCAAGAAACATGGGAATAATCTTAAAAGTGTAGAAAATGGGGAAATAAATGAAATTTTATCCCATGATCGTCAGAAACAATACATTTTGAAAGAAGGTCAATCTGTTGATTTTTTGGTAGGATTAGGTGTACAGACGAAGGATGGGAAGGTTTCTAAAGCGAAATATGATAAATTTCGTCAAATTAATCGATATCTAGAATTTATAGAGGATGTAATAGATGAATTGCCAAAAGATAGAACCATACGTATCATTGATTTTGGATGTGGTAAGTCATATCTGACATTTGCCATGTACTATTATCTTCATGAATTACAAGATAGAAATGTTGAAATAACCGGATTAGATTTGAAAGAAGAGGTTATTAATCATTGCAATAATTTGGCAAGGCAATGCGGCTATGAAAACCTATCTTTTGAAAAGGGAGATATTAGTACTTATCAGGGAGCGGATCAAGTAGACATGGTAGTATCGTTACATGCATGTGATGTGGCAACAGATTATGCAATAGAGAAAGCTGTGAAATGGGGAGCCAAGGTAATTATGGCAGTACCATGTTGCCAACATGAGGTAAATAAACAAATAAAGTGTGACCAATTAGCACCTGTACTCAAATATGGATTAATCAAAGAGCGGATGTCTGCATTGATTACAGATGCTGTGCGTGCTAATATATTAGAGAAAAGGGGATATGACACACAAATATTGGAATTTATTGATATGGAACACACGCCCAAAAATTTATTGATTAGAGCAGTAAAAAGACAAGGAATGAGACCAAAGACCAAAGATAATGTAGATGATTTTATGGAGTTTATTAACATATCGCCTACATTGGCAAAGCTTTTGACCAGCCAGAATAATTTATAGAAATGGTAAGGTATTATGAAAAAAACAATTATTAAGATTGTAGTTATTTTATTAACTTTTATAATTTCGTTAATTGTAATTGGTAAAATAATGAATCAAGGATCGAATAATTTAACGATGGAAATGGCTCCTGCATCTCTACCCATTGTTACAATGGATAAAGACGGGATTTTATATAATGAATTACATGGTTATAAGGACGCTATGAATGTAGCATTTCAAAGAGATACTATGACGGAACTTGGACCTAATAGAGAAATTTCTTTTCAAGTAAATCCATTTGGCAATGAAATTGATTCAATTTCTTTAGAAGTAAGAAGTACAGATGGACAACGCCTTATTGAGAACTCTGAAGTAGTTGATTTAAAAAAAATGGATGGAAGAATTTATGGATCAACGATTTTAAAGGATTTGATTGAACAAGATTCGGAATATGCTCTAGTCATTCTGCTTAACATGGAAAACAATCAAGTAATTCGTTATTATACTAGAATTATATGGAGTGAAAATACGTTTGCTAAAGAAAAAATTCGATTCGTACAGAATTTCCATGAAAAAACATATGACAAAGAAAAAGCTAAGGAGTTAGTTACCTATTTAGAGAGTAATTCTAAAGGTGACAATACGACATTCTATAAAGTGGATATTCATAGTAGTTTTCAACAAATTACTTGGGGAGATTTGAATGTTGTAGAAGTAGCAAAACCATCTATTTCTATAAAAGAGTTGGCTAGTCAAACGGCATCTATACATTTAGAATTTTTGGTTTCTATGACAGAAGAAAAGACAACTACCTATTATCTTGTGACAGAATATTTTCGTATTAGGTATACACCAGATAGAACATATTTGTTGGATTATGAGCGTACAATGACCCAAATGCCACGTGTAGAAAGTAATATTTATGCCAATGACAAAATTATGCTTGGTATTGTAAATCCCAATACACCATTTGTTGAAAGTGAAGACGGCAATGTTGTTGTTTTTAATGTTGCCAATCGTTTGTGCAGTTATAATGTTTCTACTAATAAATTAGCAATCTTATTTAGTTTTTATAATGAAGAAAACATGGATGTAAGAACTTTGTATGACCATCATGATATTAAGATTTTCGA
>CAZKGP010000346.1:0-2667 GCA_964552225.1 uncultured Acetatifactor sp. | reverse complement strand
TTGATAAGTCAAAGGTTCTAGAACTTTATAATGCTGGTAACAAGGAAGAGGAACTTTTTAATTATTTATTTATTACTCAATGTAATGCCTTAAATGATGTTCTCCCAGGTATGTTTCAAAAGCTTAATGATTACACAGAACTTCTTCTCCCAGATGGTCTTTTAAGGGGAGATTCTGTACTAGACGTAATGATAAGAGAGATACCTGAGGAAGACTGGAAGGAACAGGTTCAGATAATAGGGTGGCTATACCAGTATTATATATCTGAACAAAAGGATAAAGTTTTCAAAAATTTAAAGAAAAACATAAAAGTAGACAGAGTTAATATTCCTGCTGCAACGCAGCTATTTACTCCTGATTGGATAGTAAGATATATGGTCGAAAACTCGCTAGGAAAATTATGGTTAGAAGGACATCCCGATGAGGAGCTAAAAGCAAACTGGAAATATTATCTAGAAGAGGCAGAGCAGGAAAAAGAAGTTCAAGAAAAACTAGAAGAAATAAAGAAAGAATATTCAGAGATGAAGCCCGAGGATATTAAGTGTATTGACCCAGCTATAGGTTCAGGTCATATCGGAGCTTATCTTTTTGATGTGCTTATACAAATTTATGAATCCTATGGTTACAAAAGAAGAGATGCAGTAAAGCTTATATTAGAAAACAATATCTATGGTTTAGATATAGATGAGAGAGCAAGGCAACTGGCTTATTTCTCTTTAATGATGAAGGCAAGACAGTATGATAGAAGATTTTTAAGTAGAAGTGATATTCCACAACCGAAAATATATGCTATAGAGGAAAGCAACTTTTTTAAAACAGAGAATGGAAAAAATGTTATTGAATACTTTGCAGATGGAGACAAGGATTTAAAGATAGATATAAATTCTCTTGTAGAAGATATGATAGATGCCAAGGAATATGGGTCTATTATAAATATAAGACCTGTAAACTTTGAAGTAATATATAAGCGATTTGAAGAAATTAAGAGTGAATTTACTATGAATTTAGATAGTATGTTGGCATTGGAACAATTGTTACCACTTGTAGAACAAGCAGAAGTTTTAGCAAGTAAATATGATGTTGTTATTACAAATCCTCCTTATATGGGGAGCGATAATATGAATATGAAAGTAAAAAAATATGTTAGAACATATTATCCTAATGAATTTTATGATATGTATGCAGTATTTATGAAAAGATGTAATTTTTGGTTAAAATCAAGTGGATATTTAGCTGTTATTACGCAAAACTCATATCTTTATGCATTAAGTTTTGAAGACTTTAGAAAAGAATTATTGTTAAAACTAAATATTATAAGTGCTATTCATTTAGGAGCGAGAGCATTTGAAGAAATTTCAGGTGAAGTAGTTCAAACTATAGTAGCTGTATTTAATAAAAAAACAGTAAATATTAAGTCGAAATTTATACGTTTGGTTGAATTTGATGATAAGGAAAAATATTTCTTTAGTGAAAAACCTTATGAAGTAAATTGCAGCTTATTTAACAAACTTCCAAATACTGCATTTGCTTATTCGATTAGTAATCATATAAAAAATTTAAGTATAAATGAAAAAAAAATAGGGGATGAATTTTCCTCAAAAGCAGGAATTGTAACAGGAAAAGATAAATATTTTTTAAGGGATTGGTTTGAAGTAAATAATGAAGAAATTAATTTTGAACCGACTGATGTCAATAACAAGTATACTTTATTTTCAAAAGGTGGTTCTTTTACGAAATGGTATGGAAATATAACATATGTAATCAAAATGGCTGATTTATGGACAGATAATAAAGTTACTAAATCAGTACGAAGAGGTGATAAACACGCTTATTTTAAGCCTTGCATAGGATGGTCATATAGTGGTGGGGGGAACAAAAAAGATTTTAGCTATTTAGAAAACTGTGCTTGTGGTACTGGAACCCCAACAATTTTAAATCCTAGCAAAGATAAATTTTATTATACCTTAGGATTTTTAAATACTAATATTCCACAAAAATTTATAGAAATATTTAATCCAACATTAAACACATATATAAGTGATATATCTAATTTGCCTTTTGTTTATGATAAAAAACAAGTATCAAAAATAAATAATATAACAAAAGAGTGTATCGAAATAGCAAAGCAAGATTGGAATATGTACGAAACATCTTGGGGATTTAGAAGCTCCTCCCTATATTCAAATAAAATCGATACACTTATTGAATTAGCCTATGAATCATATAAAGCGCAAGTAAATCAAAGATTTACAAAACTGAAAGAAAATGAAGAAGAACTGAATCGTATCTTTATAGAAATCTACGGTCTTGAAGATGAACTGACTCCTGAAGTATCTGATAAAGATATTACTGTAGCTAAAATATTTGATGATAAGAAGGATATATATAAGGAAATAAAAGGAAATAGATATATAATGACTCGTGAGGATGTAGTTAAAAACTTTTTATCTTACTTTGTAGGCTGTGCTATGGGCAGATATTCCCTTGACGAAGACGGGCTTGTATTTGCTGGTGGACACTTTGATTCATCAAAATATACTAGCTTTAAAGCAGATGAAAATGGTATTCTTCCAATCACAGACCAGGAATATTTTGAAGATGATATTGTAGAACTTTTTGTTAAGTTCTTAAAAGTTACTTTTGGAGAAGAACATCTAAATGAAAATC
>CAZKGP010000345.1:0-2673 GCA_964552225.1 uncultured Acetatifactor sp. | reverse complement strand
TGAATTTTCAAGGTTGCATTACTATTTATTTGTCAATGTTCAATGTGTTGTTGTGGTTGCTTTGTTGTGCTATTGCTTCAACAGCAACTTTGCTAGTGTATAACATTATTTTACAATTGTCAACATCTTTTTACCATTTTTTTTACATTTTAAATTAAATATTGGCAAAACTTTTACAACGAAAATGAGTATATCATTTTAAGTAGAACATGTCAATTATAAAAGCAAAAAATTCATATCAATTACACTATAATAATTAAAAAGTCACCTTTTCATTAGAACAAGCTTATTTAAGCCATATTATAATGAAAAGGTGATTTACTTTAGTTTTTTATTCTCCTAAACATTCCCAAATATGACCAAGTATTCTATTAGTAAATGGTGTACTAAAAAAGGCTGTAGCACCCGACTCAATTGAAAGAATGGAACCAGGATTACTATCATACGTTCCACAATGAGTAAGAAACTCACCAGTCTTCCAATCATATACATTTACATCCGTTAGGACGCTGTAACCTGTAATGATAGGGGAATCTATTTCATCTTTTGTGACATATTCATCATACTTCTCATAGGAAGAGGTTAGTAGACACAAGTAATCAACATCTTCAATAGAAGTAGGTCGTCTTCCAGGTGGCAGATTTAAGAGCATCTCCCCATAGATGGAATATCTTGCATTGGCTTCTGGATATTTTTCATAATCTTTATTCTCCCAAATGACTAAAACCTTACCTTCTGGTATCAATTGCGTTATGTTATCATCGCTGGGGCTTAGATGCGATAAGTCCAACTCTCCCTCTTCCAATGGAAAAACGTCAGTTAATTTATAGTATCTAACTTCTTCATCACGAGCAGTAGGTAGAGACATCTCCGTATAAAACATATTTTCATAATCATAAAAATATTTTTCTAATTGGGGATAGGCATCATCCATCACATAATTGATAAAGTTAAACCTATCCTCCATTGTATGTAAGTTAACAATCCCCTTATTAAATATATCAAATACTTTATTATTATTAATATTATTAAAATATTCTTTTTCAAAAAAAGTTTCTGATAAGTCTATCATATATTCAGGATGATATGTCAATGCTTCAAGAATAAAATATTTTACTTCAGATGACTGGTTGCTCAATTCTGCCGATTCACGTATAGCCAATACCGTATCTTGGTCAAACTGGGAATGCGCAGCAGAAAACAAAGTATAAGCAACTGATTTATCTAATGAATTAACGATATCCCAATATTCATTAGCTGGTAACGTTTTAATCTCTGAAAGAACATTAGCAGCAATACTACAGGAAGTTACATAAGTATAATCCCATCTTTCAATTTCCTCATCCTTGTTATCATTACGATATTCCAATTCACAAATAAGTTCTAACGCGGCAAGACGTTCTTCAAAAGGTGTATCTAATGATTCTGCAGCTAAAATAGCGTCTTCTTTCAATGTTTCATTGCTTTGCTCCTCAGTATTATTGTTAATAAATCCTTTTGCTGAAATATCCTCCTTAATATAAGTTTCATAGGCTGTTGGCTTTTCAAAAAGGGAACAACCAGTAATAGTAAGAAGTTAACCCATTAATAGCACAAAACATAGTAATTTAGTAAATTTCATAATATAGCTCCTTTATCGTTTTAATAATATTTATTTAATACTCTCCTTCTCACAGAGATATTTACACATTTTACCATAGAAAAGTAATAATTAACAAATATTTTTTATAATAATGCTATTTCTATCTTAAAGAAACAGTCGCGGCTTGATTATTATAATTTACTTTTAATGAAAGAGATGATATGTTCTCAAAGGAATTTTGATTTACTTCAGTGACGAGAACTAGCGTTTTCGCTGTACCCGCTGGAAGCATTTCATTAAAATTAGATAAATCTTCTATTAATAATGTAGGTAAAGCACTTTTTGTTATTTGATTATTAATGCTAATCTTATAATCATGATTAATAAAATCAAGCATATGATCCAACTGAGATTGATTGTTTAAGGAAAAAGTTAAAATCAACAGTTCTTTTCCTTCTAGAGCCTCTACTCCAAAACCAAGCTCACCTCCGTTATCTTTAGGATAGGATTTCATTATTTCATCTTCTAAAAAAGTGATAGTAACGCCTTCTGGTAATTGCAACATATTTTCCAAAGATATATTTTCTTCAATGATATTGTCGCCTTCATTAATAATAGGAGTATCATCTACTGGAGCCATTCCACTTTTGGGTATATCTTCTTTTGTTTCTTCCTTTTTATTTTCTTCTGCTATTTCTTCTTGTACTAAAGAAACATCAACCAGTCTACTTTTATTGCTGGCATCATACCTAACTAATAAACTAGCAGCATACTCTCCAATCAATGCCACTTGTTCATTCTCCATCTTTGGCAAATCACTACCACAGCCTATTAATGTAATACTTGAAGCTATAATCACGAATAATGTTATAATATTTTTTTTCATATGTTTTCTCCAAATGTATAATTTTGTTCTTTTTTATTTTGTTTTTTTTCAAGCACAATATAAATACCTGCGATAATAAGAGCTATGATACCAACTGCAAAAAACAAAATCATCTTTTGCACTGTTGGAATATCCCAAAAATCATACAGCACTATTTTTATACACACAAACAATGATAACACTAATCCATATATTCTTACACTCT
>CAZKGP010000344.1:0-2698 GCA_964552225.1 uncultured Acetatifactor sp. | reverse complement strand
TACGGTCACGACGAACCCAGCTTTCTACATCTCTACCTGCCCACTCTACAAAAAAGCGTGCATAATCATATTCTGTTTTGCTCATTTCCCACATATCAAAGGCTTCACTAACAATTAAGAAGCCCATCTCATCTGCCAATTCCATTACTTCAGGGGCAGGCATATTATGGCTAGTTCTAATACCATTAACACCCATTCCACGTAGAAGATTCAGTTTACGTCTCATAGCTTCTTTGGAAAACGCTGCACCTAAGCAACCAAAATCATGATGTTCACAAACACCATTTATTTTTATATTTCTACCATTTAAGAAGAAGCCACGGTCTGAATCAAATTCCACAGTTCTAAATCCAATGGTTATGTATTGTGTTTCTTTAAGTGTTTCCCCGTTATTATCATATAGTTTAACACAAAGCTGATAGCAATTAGGACTATCTATATCCCACAATTCTGGATTAGATATCAACGCTGTCATCGCTACTTTTGCCTCAGATTTTCCATGAGCTATTACTTTTTGAAAACCCAAGTCCTGTACTTCCTCTTTATTTTTCCATAAGGAATAATGGCATTGGGTATTCTCTGTAATTGCACCTGCAACCTCTGTTTCAATCTCCATAGAAAAACCGCCTTCACAAGCACGTGTTGCTACATAAGTTCCATCTAAAGGCAGATAAATATCTTCACATTCTTTAAGCCAAACATTGCGGTACATACCAGCTCCCGAATACCATCGGCTATTAGGTGCCTGATGGCGTACTTGAACAATTATCTCATTATCCCCAGAACTGAGGGCTTCCGTTATATTCATATCGAAGGTGGAATAACCATATTTCCATTCTCCAATTTTGGTACCATTTACATATACGGTAGTATCCATGTAAACTCCGTCAAAGCGAACGATATACTGCTTCTCCTGACTATAGTTCTCCCCAATATTAAACACCTTACGATACCAGCCACATCCACTTTTATATAGATTAAGGGTGTCATAAATCAGCCAATCATGAGGAATATCCACTCCTTTAAATTCATTCACCCTTCCCTCAACCTGTTTAAGTGTCGTTTCTAACTCAGTTAATAAAAATGTCCAATCCCTATTAAATAATAATATGCTTCCCATAACACTCTCCATTCTACCCACATTTTTTATAATAATATTCTACTTCTATTTGCTACTTAACGCAATCTAATATAAGAAAGATTACGTTCTTTCCTATAGAATACAAAAGCTGTCTTACTTTGCAGTAGGACAGCCCTTTGTATTATTTTTGTATATCCTCTGGAATGGTCAACTTAAGAGATGCCACCTTTTTACCTGTTAACTTTTCACTTCTAGCATCTGGTCCCTGACCACCAATTGTCACCTGCACCTCACCTTTTGAGATACAAAACTTTCCGTAATTATCAAATAGTCCAAAAGCTTCTGTTGGTAGATGAATGGATACCTTTTGAACTTCACCTGCTTCCAGCCAAACTTTTTTAATTCCTTTTAATTGAGCATTGGGAGTTCCCTTTTCACACACCTTAACATACACTTGCACAGTTTCGCTACTTGCCATAGTACCTGTATTCTCCACCATAGCAGAAATAGTCACCCCTTCTTCAGTTACTTGGTCCGTACTTATCTGAACATCCTTATAAGAAAAGGTAGTATAAGATAATCCATAACCAAAAGGATATAATGCTTCTTGTGTCATGTAGCGATAAGTTCTACCTTTCATACTATAATCAGTAAATGCAGGTAACTCATCTGTGGAGCGGTAGAATGTAATTGGCAACTTACCCTCTGGGCTTTTTTCACCAAACAGTACATTGGCAATAGCTTTGCCGCCCAAAGCTCCTGGATACCAGCCTTGTACAATAGCAGGAATATGTTCATCTGCCCAATTTACTGCAAGAGCGCTGCCAGATAGTAGTACTAAAATGGTAGGTTTTCCACTAGCATATATTGCTTCTAGCACTTCTTGCTGCAATCCTGGCAAGTTCAAATTAGGTTTATCACCACTGGCAAATTCATTTCCTTGGTCTCCCTCTTCTCCCTCTAGACTAGAGTCCAATCCCAAGCAAGCAATTACCACATCGCTGTTCTGGCATACCCCTTTCACCTCAGATATTCGGTCATTTGGAGTGCCTAAACCTTGTACCCTTAGACGACATAAATGGCAGCCTTCTGAAGTCATAATCCTAACATCATCACCTACATAGTCTTGAATTCCTTCTAAAATAGTCCAATATCTAGAAGCAGTTCCTTCATAATTACCAACCAACGCTTTACGATTATTCGCATTAGGTCCTATGACACCTATTGTTTTAATTTTGTTCTTATCCAATGGCAATATTCCATTTTCATTTTTTAATAAAACAATACATTTTTCTGCCGCTTCCAAGTTCAGTTCTTGCATTGGTTTACTATCTACTACAGAATATTCAATTTTATCGAAAGGATTATTTCCTTTCTCATCAAAAGCTCCTAATTTCATGCGTGTAGTAAATAGATTAACTACTGCCTCATTTAATCGACTTTCATCTACTAACCCTTCTTCTACCGCATCCTTTAAGTAATAAAATAAATTTCCACAATTTAAATCGCAACCATGGTTCATTGCCATAGCAACAGATTCAACAGCTGTGTCTGTTACATGATGCTCTTCATGAAAATCTTTAATTGCCCAGCAATCACTTACCACATGGCCTTGGA
>CAZKGP010000343.1:0-2702 GCA_964552225.1 uncultured Acetatifactor sp. | reverse complement strand
TATTGGTGAATGTGTGGAAGAAAACATATATGAGCGCCATTTACAAAGATTATTTGATCTATAAAATGATAGATTATTGCTGAAACTTTAGGAATATCACCCAAACGGAAGCAAAAACATGGAAGGGGTTCGACTTTTAGGGTCGAGCCTTTTCGCTTTTATGACAAAACGACACAAATAACACCCGTATGCTAACACTATGTGTCTTCTTTTCGAAAAGAAGCATATGAAGTGATTACTTATCCCACTTTCTAGCGATAAAAAGCATATAAAGTGATTACTTTTACTCCTTCTCAACGAGAAAAAGCACATAAAGTGTTCCACTTTATACCTTCAATGCAAAGAAGCACTATTCTACATTCTACACAGACAAAAAAAGGGCTGTCAACTAAGACAACCCTTTTTTAATAGTATATTTTATCGTTCGCTTGCGTGCGATTAATTACCCGTCTTCACTGGAAATGATGGAATTGGTGCCAATTTCACAGGATTTTCTTTCAGCTCTTGCAATATCACTTCGATGCCTTTGTTGAGTTGCGCATCAATTCCTTTATACTGCTGAGCAGGATCGTTTTCGATAATAATATCTGGAACAACACCTCTGCCTTCAATCACAAACTCTTTGCCCTCATTATCGTAAGGTGCATATGAAGGAGTAACTATTGAGCCGCCGTCAATCAAAGAGATGGCTCCGCTATATCCAACCACTCCGCCCCACGAGCGAGTTCCAATTGTTTTACCAATCTTGTTTACCTGGAATCGGTAGGGGAATAAATCGCCATCGGATGCCGAATATTTATCCAGCAATGTCACTTTGGGGCCAACATGCATTCCTACTGGGTTGGGATCACCCTGTTTCTGTCCCGTGTGCATGGTCATATAGGTCAATTGGCGCATCAATCTTTCGATAATCATTGGCGAAACGTTGCCACCACCGTTGCCACGCACATCAACAATGAGTCCTTCTTTCAAGAGTTGAGGATAATAGTATTTGGCAAACTCGTTCAATCCCTCCACACCCATATCGGGGATGTGCAGGTAACCAACTTTTCCATTGGTTTGTTTCGAAACCCCATCAATATTGTGGTGCACCCACTTGTGATAGTACAATGCTGATTCATCGTCAATGGTTTTGATGAGCACTTCGCGACTACCGCTTGCCGATGGCTTGCTATTTATTTCCAGCATCACCTCGGTGTTGGCTTTGCCAACCAGCAATTTATACAAATCATCGGTCGTTGTGGAAGGAGTTCCATCAACCGATATGATATAATCCCCCACACTTACATCCACACCCACTGCTCGCAATGGAGAAGTGAGGCTGTTGCTCCAATTAGCACCTTTCAAGATCTCATCAATGCGGAAGTAGCCCGACTTGTCGCGACTAATCTGTGCGCCAAGCAGCCCTGTTTTGATCCGTTCGGGTTCGGGCTTCTCACCATTCTGCGAGTAGGCATGACCCACGTTCAATTCGCCAATCATTTCGCCCGTTAGGTAAGCCAAATCGCTTCGATGCGCAATGTACGGCACCAATTGATTGTATTTCGTATACACCGCTTTCCAATCTACACCATGCATGCCAGGGTCGTAGAAGAAATCGCGCATGTGACGCCACGCTTCGTCATACATTTGTTGCCATTCGGCTTTCAAATCTACAAGCACTTTCATTTGCGATAGATTGATGGGTTTTTCGATGTTAATCCTTGCAGTTGGCAGGTCCATTACAGCCCAATTACCACCCATGCGCACCAACATCTTTTTGCCATTTGGCGAAAGCGAATAGCTAACGTTAGTGCCCAGTTCGGTTTCTTTCTTTGCTTTTAGGTCATACACCATCATTTTGCTGGCTCTATCAGCAGTGCTACGTGTAGTGTAATATATTTTATCCCCAACTCCCGTAATGCCATAATAGTTGCCCGCCGAAACTGGTAGTGACAACACGCGGTCTTGTATGCCATCAAGATCAACTTTCACATCTTCTGCTTTGCTGTCAGTCGAATCTTTCTTTTGCTCATCTCCCATTTTCACTACATCATTCTCGGGTGCAAATGGTGAAGGAGTTTCCTTTGCAAGCGTAATCATATAGATGCGACTCATGTCCACATATACGTGATTCCACTCTGTTTGACTATACACAGGATTGAAATCGCGCGCCGATGTAAAGAGCAAGTACTTCCCATCTCTACTAAACGATGGACTTGACGATTCGTACCAACCTTCGGTTACCTCGTGCGACTTCTTTGTATCCAAATTGTACAATCTGATTACAGTCATGTCCGCTTGCGGACGTGTATATGTAATCCATTTGCTGTCGGGTGACCAATTGTAGCTAAATCCTGTTGAACGATCAGATGTTTCTACCACTGTTACTTTCTTGGTGTCAACATCCACATAGCTAAGTTCGCGTTTCTTGTTGTGAAATAGTATCTTTTTGCTGTCGGGCGACCACTCTATGTTGAAAATGTATGTATTTGCACCGTTAGTCAATTGAACAGGCGCTTCACTGCCATCCTGCTTCTCCATATATATCTCAAACTCGCCTGTTTTGTCCGATATATAAGCAATATTTTTCCCATCGGGCGACCATACTGCACCTCGTTCATTCACACCCGAAGTGGAAGTGAGATTGCGCGTAATGCCATTTGACGCAGGAACCGACCAAACATCGCCTCTTGCACTAAAAACTACCCTCTCCCCATTGG
>CAZKGP010000342.1:0-2712 GCA_964552225.1 uncultured Acetatifactor sp. | reverse complement strand
TATGCATGAAAGCAACTTCCACCAACAAATTCTCTACAAATAGAATTATTTGGCAGGCTTTCACTACTTACTCCTAAAAAGTAATCCAAAAATTTTAAAAGACGCTTTGCTTCATAATATTCTGGTGCTTCCTTAGGAATATTAAAGAGCAATGGCTCTGCATATTGTTTTAATACAGCTAATTCATAGATAAGCACTGAATTAAACATAGCATCAGCCTCTTCTTGAAATGGAAAAATATATTTCTCTTCTCCTCGTCTTACAGAAGGCCACATCTCTATGGTTCTTCTAGCATCTGCTCCACGTGTTCTAGCATCTCTAACCATACGACGAAGCAATCTGCCGTCAGTAGTAGGTATACGGTTATGTTCATCAATGTTAACATTTGTTAATGCACTAATATAAATTTTATATTTGCTCTCATTGGGCAAAGCATAAGAGGTTTTCTCATTTAATCCATGAATACCTTCTATTACTAAAATATCCCCTTCATTAAGCTTTTTAAATGCACCATTATATTCTCTATTACCTGTTTTAAAATTAAATGTAGGAAGTTCTACTGTTTCACCAGATAATAGTCTGGACATGTCTTCATTAAATTGTTTAATATCAATTGCTTCTATACACTCAAAATTCAACTCACCATTTTCATCTTTGGGCGTATTTTCACGATTTACAAAATAGTCATCTAATGCAATAGGATGAGGTACCATGCCTAAGGTTCTAAGCTGTATAGACAACCTATGAGCAAATGAAGTTTTCCCCGAAGAGGAAGGTCCTGCTATCATGATAAACTTAACCCCACCACGTTTTACAATATCCTTTGCAATTTCTCCAATCTTGATTTCTTGCTCTGCTTCCTGAACCAAAATCATGTCGTATAGATTGCCTTGACAAATCTTGTCGTTCAAATCACCAACTGATTCAATTCCTACTTTTTCACCCCATTTTTCTGATTTCTTTAAGGTTTCAAAAAGTTTTCTACTTTCCTTGAAAGGTTCTACGCAAGTCGGGTTCGTTTTTCTAGGGATTAATAGCATAAATCCGCCTTCATAGCTCTCTACATTAAACCACTTTACATAGCTTGTATTAGGTAGCATAAACCCATAGTAATAATCATAGTAACCATCTATCTCATAAATATTAACAAAGGAGCTACGACGATATCGGAATAATTGTTCTTTATCCTTCATCCCATTTTCTCGAAACAGTTCCATCGCTTCATCTAAAGGATAAGAACTCTTAAAAAAGGGCACCGCCTCTTTTTCTAACTCTTTCATTCTGGTAAAAATCTTAGCAGCATTCTCTGGTGTTGCACCAAATGCCTCTTTCGGATTAATATATTGTCCGTGGCCAATAGCAAACTCTACATGACAGCTTTGTGCCGCTTTCGGTCCAAATAAATCATAAACCGCCTTCAAAAAAAGCATAGTAACTGTGCGCACATAAGTCTTGTGACCTACGTCATCTTTAAGAGTAAAGAACTCAATGGTGCAATCCTTAGAAAGTCTCTTAAAAAGTTCTCTAATTCTTCCATCAACTGCCACCAAACAAATTAAGCCATTATATTGCTCCTGATATTCATTCACAATGGTTTCATAGGTTGTTCCTTGGGGATATTGTTTCTTTTCGCCTTTTATCGTTACAGTAATCATTTTCCGTCCAATCCTTCCTATCTTTTTTTACCACCTTTTATTTGATTTTAAACCACGCTAATGCTTGCTTTATATCACTGACCTCTTGTTCAATTTCGGCCATTCTTACTTTAGCTCGTGTGTTTTTATTTTTAGTAAGACCTCTTTTTATGCATTCTGCTGTTTCTAAACGAAACTGCAAATACTGATGCAATACAGGATGTTTGTTTTCAAGTAAATATTGACCAAATTGTGCAAACAAATACTCTTCTGGAGTAGGTTGTTCCTTCAATGAAGGAATAACCTTCATTGGGATTACCTTCATCATAGGATAAAATTTACCGTCCTCTTCAATCATATCTTCTTCTACAATCTGATAGCCCTCTGTTCTCAAAAATTCACGGAACTGGGGTACTTCTGATTGTGGTTGTAAAATCAGCTCTTGAAAGGAAAATGCTTTCTCTTTAGAATCAGATAGGATTTTAATCATAAGTCTGCCACCCATGCCGGCACAGACTAAAGTCTCAGCTTCTCCTTCTTTGAAAGCTTCCAGTCCATCCGACAATCTTGTTTCTATGTAACTCCCCAATTCGTACTTATTAATATGTTCCTGAGCACGAGACAAGGGACCACTATTTACATCCATGGCATACACCTTTGGGCTTATATTTTTTTGCACTAAATAAATGGATAAGAATCCATGATCACAGCCCACATCACACACCCGGTTACCAACAGTAACCATATTTGTTAACGCAGTTAAACGCTCTGATAACATTACCATTTTGTCCACATTTTTAATCCAAATAATCTTTTAATTTACGGCTACGACTAGGATGACGAAGCTTTCTTAATGCCTTTGCTTCAATTTGACGAATACGCTCACGAGTAACACTGAACTCCTTGCCAACTTCTTCCAAAGTGCGAGCACGTCCATCATCCAAACCAAAACGTAAACGAAGTACTTTCTGTTCTCTTTCAGTTAAGGTTCCAAGTACTTCTACCAATTGTTCCTTTAATAAAGTAAATGCAGCAGCATCTGCTGGTACAGGTACATTATCATCTTGTATAAAGTCTC
>CAZKGP010000341.1:0-2743 GCA_964552225.1 uncultured Acetatifactor sp. | reverse complement strand
ACCATTCCAATGAGCCCCGTTAAAAAACGTCGGTACTTGATTTCACCAAGTCGTAAGACGCAGGTGAAATCTTAGTACCGCTACGTTTTTTGTCGAGCGAGAGCGTGGGCGAATGGAATGGTTATGACTGCTTCGTAAACTTCTGTGACTAGTTTGATTCTGTCAAGCTATTTGCCAGTTGCCCGTACTTCTAATATGAAGTATAATTATTGGAGTAAAAAATTTAGCGAAAAAGAAAAGGAGCACCACAAATGGCATTTGCACATCTCCATGTACATACGGAATATTCTCTGTTAGATGGTTCAAATAAAATAAAAGAATATGTAAACCGAGTGAAAGCTTTGGGAATGGATAGTGCAGCTATTACAGACCATGGTGTTATGTATGGGGTAATTGATTTCTATCGAATCGCAAGAGAAGCTGGAATCAAACCAATCCTTGGATGTGAAGTTTATGTGGCTCCTAACTCCCGTTTTGATAAAGAATTAACTGGTGGTGAAGACCGTTATTACCACTTGGTCTTGCTGGCAGAGAATAATACGGGTTATGCTAATCTACTGAAGATAGTAAGCCGTGGTTTTACGGAGGGCTATTACTATAAACCAAGAGTAGATATGGAAGTGCTCAATCAGTTTCATGAAGGTATTATTGCACTCTCAGCATGTTTGGGTGGAGAAGTACAGCGTAATATTATGAGGGGACAACCTAGTGAGGCATCAAATGTAGCCCGTAAATATGAAGCCTGTTTTGGAAAAGGTAATTTTTACTTAGAGCTTCAAGATCATGGCATGGCAGAGCAGAAACAAGTGAATACTGAGCTGTTGAAAATGAGCCGTGAACTGGATATTCCGTTAGTTGCCACCAATGATGTTCACTATACCTATGCAGAGGATGCGGATTCTCACGATATATTACTGTGCTTACAAACGAATAAAAAATTGAGTGATGAAGATCGCATGCGTTATGTAGGTGGACAATATTATGTAAAAAGTGAAGAGGAAATGAAAGGTCTGTTTCCCTATGCTTGGGAGGCGGTTGAAAATACACAAGAAATTGCAGACCGCTGTAATGTGGAAATAGAATTTGGCAAATCCAAGTTACCTACCTTTGAAGTTCCCCAAGGATATGATTCTTCATCTTACTTAAACAAGCTTTGTCTGGATGGTTTACAAGAACGCTACAGAACCCCTGACATGTCTATAGAAGACATGGAAAATCTGCCTGCAGGAGAAACGGGGCAGACCTTAAAGCAACGTTTGGACTATGAATTAGGCGTTATTCAGGAAATGGGGTTTGTTAATTACTTTCTTATTGTTTGGGATTTTATTAATTATGCAAGACAGGAAGGAATACCAGTAGGACCAGGAAGGGGGTCTGCTGCGGGAAGTATTGTTTCCTATTGTTTGAAAATTACGAATATAGACCCTATCAAATATAATTTACTATTTGAAAGATTCTTGAATCCAGAACGTGTTTCTATGCCCGATATTGATATTGATTTTTGTTATGAACGAAGACAAGAAGTAATAGATTATGTAAGAGATAAGTATGGTTCTGATAAAGTAGTGCAAATTGTTACCTTTGGTACTATGGCAGCAAAAGGAGTTATTCGAGATGTTGGTCGAGTAATGGATTTACCCTATGCATACGTAGATACCATAGCTAAAATGATACCCAATGAATTAAATATTACCATTAAAAGAGCTCTGGAGTTGAATCCGGAATTCCGTAAATTATATGAGTCAGATGAGCAAGTTGGACATTTGATTAATATGTGTAAACGTTTAGAGGGCTTGCCTAGACATACCTCTATGCATGCGGCAGGTGTTGTGATATGTCCCCAAGCTGCAGAAGAGTTTGTTCCATTATCTAGAGGCTCAGATGGTTCCATTACCACACAATTTACAATGACTACCTTGGAAGAGTTAGGACTTCTTAAAATGGATTTCTTGGGACTTCGTACCCTAACAGTGATTCATGATGCTGTTGAATATATTGAGGAATCAACAGGCAATTTTATAAATGTAGATACAATTGATTATAATGATAGTAAGGTTTTGGCATCCATTGGAACTGGCAAAACAGAAGGCATTTTCCAATTGGAAAGTTCTGGTATGAAAAGCTTTATGAAGGAGCTTAGACCACAAACCTTAGAAGATATCATTGCAGGAATATCTTTATATCGACCTGGACCAATGGATTTTATACCTAAATATATTAAAGGTAAAAACAGTAGTGATGCAGTCACTTATTCTTGCCCCCAATTAGAACCTATTTTATCCCCAACCTATGGTTGTATTGTCTACCAAGAGCAGGTAATGCAGATTGTACGTGATTTAGGCGGTTATACGCTAGGACGAAGCGATTTAGTGCGTCGTGCCATGAGTAAGAAAAAACAAGATGTAATGGAAAAAGAGCGTGCTAACTTTGTTCATGGTAACACAGAGGAAGGCGTTCCAGGCTGTGCAGCCAATGGTATTGGAGAGAAAATTGCGATCCAGATATATGATGATATGATGGATTTTGCGAAATATGCATTTAATAAGTCCCATGCAGCTTGCTATGCTGTTGTTGCCTATCAGACCGCCTATTTAAAATATTATTATCCAGTGGAATTTATGGCGGCGTTATTAACTTCGGTTATTGATAATTCCAAGAAGGTGGCAGAATATATTTTAACTTGTCGTACTATGGGAATTGCTATTTTACCCCCTGATATTAATGATGGACAAGCTGGTTTTTC
>CAZKGP010000340.1:0-2744 GCA_964552225.1 uncultured Acetatifactor sp. | reverse complement strand
CTTCTAATTCTTGTTCTTCTATAATATAAGAAGCTTCAGACCTATCCGTATAACATCCTTTTTCATCTAAAAACACTTCTTTACCATTACGAATCACAATAATTGGAAGATTTACTCGTAATCTAATTTCTTGAATTTGACCTTCCTCTTCCGCCACCGATTTCCAAAATTCACGTCTATTAATCGGAAATAGTTGCAATAAGCTTTCTTTCACACGTATACCCATCTGCGCGATGCGGCGCGCGTACATATCAATAGTTGAATACGCATTTTTATTCAACTCTCATTACTAATCATGCCGCATCCGCGATGCATAAATAGTATGTTGGAAGAATGGCTCGCTAGAGACATTCTTCGGTGTGAAGAGTTGCTTCGCCCTTTGAAGCGTTAGAATTTGTTAGGCGGTGTTTTATAACGCCTTAGAAATTCTCTTCACACTTGTCCACCTCCCATATCTCAATATATGTTTCCGCTCATAATATATGACACTTTTATATAGAATAAAAACAAATTTTTGTATTTCAAAAAGAACAATGATTTTGCTTAAACTCTATAGACAAAGGATTCTATAAGTGTTATCTTTTAGTTGGGAAGTAAATAACAGTAATCATTACTATTTTTTAACTTTAAATCAAATGGAGGGTAATACAATGACAGCAAACAAAGAACAAGTTAACAATCTCGTAACTTTATTAGATGGATATTCTCAAAAGGGTGGACATCATCTCAATGTTAACGTTTTAAATAGAGATACATTATTAGATGCACAGAAACATCCTGAAAACTATCCTCAATTAACAATTCGTGTAAGTGGTTATGCAGTTAACTTTATTAAATTGACTCCAGAACAGCAGAACGATGTTATCAGCCGTACCTTCCATGAGGGTATGTAAAATTTATTAACTATAAATATGGCATGGTTTCGTTTTTAAGAACGGAATCATGCTTTTTTAGTTCCGTAAGGGATAGGAACTTTAGTCGAATGGGACGAAGCAGTCATAACCATTCCAATCGCCCCCGCTTTCGCTCGGCAAAAAACGTAGCGGTACTAAGATTTCACCTGCGTCTGCGACTTGCTGAAATCAAGTGCCGACGTTTTTTAACTGCTCCCGTAGGGCGCATGATCATCGGAATGATTACGACTGCTTCTTACACATTGGTTGAATGAAAGTAACAAGGTCTCAGTCAGTCATAAAACCGCCAAGTTAGCCATACCCCGCATGATGTAACCTATAACTGGCTGGCGTTTGAAGTGTTACTAAAATATAAATGTATTAAAGAAAGAAGGATAAAATATAAAAATGACAAAAACAATAGAAAAATTTATGAAATACGTGAAAATTGACACTGCTTCAGATGAAAATTCAAGTTCCACCCCCTCTACCATGAAGCAACATAATCTTGCCGTTGTCTTGGTAGAGGAATTAACAGCAATGGGTGCTAAAGAAATAACATATGATAAAGAACATTGCTATATCTATGTAACCATTCCTGCTAGTAAAGGATATGAAGACACCCCTACATTGGGATTCATTGCCCATATGGATACTTCTCCAGCAGTAAGCGGAACGAATGTGAAACCACGGCTGGTTACCTCTTACGATGGACAAGATATTGTATTAAATGATGCCTTAAATATAACATTAAAAGTAGAAGATTTTCCTGAAATCATTAATTTTATTGGACAGGATTTAATTGTTACCGATGGAACGACTTTACTTGGAGCTGATGACAAAGCGGGCATTGCTGAGATTATGGCAATGGCAGAATACTTATTACAGCATCCAGAAGTGGAACATGGGAAAATACGCATTGGATTTACACCTGACGAAGAAGTGGGCTGTGGTACAGATCACTTTGACGTCCCTCTATTCGGTGCCAAGTATGCTTATACTGTAGACGGCGGACCACTGGGCGAATTAGAATACGAGAATTTTAATGCAGCTGGGGCCAAATTAATAGTACAAGGTAGAAATGTTCATCCAGGTTCAGCTAAAGGCAAAAGAATTTCAATCCATGCTCCCAGTCTTTCAAAATCCAATGTATACAGAAAAGTATGAAGGATTCTATCATTTAGATAGTATCAATGGAAATGTCGAACGTGTAGAAGCAGATTATATTATACGTGACCATAACAGTACCTTATTTGAACAAAAGAAACATATTTTTATGAACATAGCAGAATTCTTAAATAAAAAGTATGGTGAGAATACCGTTATCATTGAGATGCAGGATTCTTATTATAATATGAAAGAAATGATAAGAGAACACATGCATTTAATAGAAAACGCTGCTGATGCAATGAAGGAACTT
Organism: uncultured Acetatifactor sp.; assembly: GCA_964552225.1. Lineage (GTDB taxonomy): Bacteria > Bacillota > Clostridia > Lachnospirales > Lachnospiraceae > Acetatifactor. The sequence goes on along the minus strand of CAZKGP010000340.1, from coordinate 431 downwards.
GGAGTCGAGCCAACTATTCAGCCCATCCGCGGTGGAACAGATGGTGCACGCCTATCCTTTATGGGATTACCTTGTCCCAATATTTGCACAGGGGGAGACAATTTTCATGGAAAATATGAATATGCATGTGTACAATCTATGGAAAAAGTAACAGAGATTTTGTTGAAGATTATAGAGAAATACAGTGCGGGGGATAGATAATTTGTCTCATCTCCATAGAACAGAGGTCTGCTAACATACTCAGGTGAGAAAACCTAGATTCATCCCCCCCACCCAGCCAATGTGTAAGAAGCAGTCATAATCGTTCCATATGAGCATGCGCCCATGGGCGCAGTTAAAAAACGTCGGCACTTGATTTCACACAGTCGTAAGACGCAAGCAATCACTGAGAAGAATGCGTCCTTTGCATTCTTCCGCGTGAGACTTAGAAT
>CAZKGP010000339.1:0-2747 GCA_964552225.1 uncultured Acetatifactor sp. | reverse complement strand
GTGTTCTCTTGTTTTTTATTTTCCATTTAATCCGAATAAAATTTTACGCTAGCCTACCACTCGTTTATTCTTATTCTCTTTCACTACCTTACCTCCACATTTCTTTTTCATAAGTATTTTTATTATGTATTATTTTTTCTTCCTTGTATACGTTACATAAGTATAAGGAATATCCCCTTCAATATGCTCATTCACTTCTTTGACAAAATCATTCTTATTAAAATCAGGAAAATAAGTATCGCCTTCTATTTCTGCATCAACTTCAGTAATGAACATTTTATCTACAATTGCTATAGCCTCTTCATAAAGTCCAGCACCTCCAGAGATATAAACATCTCTATCCCCTGCTATCTCAAGCGCTTCTTGTAATGAAGTTGCCGTAAAACAATTTTCCTGATCAAAGTTTTCCGTTCTTGAAACAATAATATTAATTCTATTTGGCAAGGGATGACCTATTTCTTCATAAGATTTTCTTCCCATTATTATTACATTACCAGTTGTTAACTCTCGGAAACGCTTTTGCTCCCCTTTGATTCTCCATGGTATCTTACCATCTTTTCCAATTACATGGTTTTTAGCATATGCTACAATTAATCCTATCATTTCTACTCCTATCTACTCACTATCTTTATCAAAGGCCTGAATATATACAAAGTTATCATTGTTTCTTTCCATACTATAGTTCACATTAAGCATAGCTTCAATAAACTCTTTTCCGCCAGATTCTATGGGAACAATTTTCATCCCTAATCCGTCTTCTACTTCCTGAACGGTCATATCATCAAGAAAAACCTGTTCTCCCATTCGTAGCATATTGGATGGAATTTGCAAGATGTCTCCCAAATACTCTCCGCTTTCTTTATGTGCCTTCATTTGTTTTAGTAAATCCTGTCCTGTAATCAAGCCAGAAACAGTAATGGTCTCACCAAAGAAATCATTTCGTATGGAAAAAACATGAATGGTAAGCAAAGGAAATGCATCTATAAGTTGTTTCGCAAAATCACATATAGTAGTATATGTTAATTTACCTGTAACTACAGTCACTGTACGATTTACTGTTTGAGTAAGTTTCTTATACTCTTTACTTTGTATAAGGGTTCCCAATGCGTTATTGAATTCATCAATAAACATTCGCATCATTCCAACACCGTTTTCTAATTGAATATACCCATCATATCTTTCTTCTTCTGGGAAGTCTCTTTCTGCTGTAATATACCATTCATCGCTAGCGTGGATAAAATGTAATCCATATCTGTCAAAAAATTCCTGTTGATGACTTTCTATTAAATCTATCACTTCCTCAGCTTCTTCTTTTGTATATAGTTCAATGGGAAATAAACCATCCCTATACTTTGTAATTCCTGCTGGAACCACAGATACACTTCGCATAAAGGGCAAATACTTTGATAAATCATTGATAGACCGTTCTAGCTCTGCCCCATCATTTACATTTTTACAACATACAATTTGTCCATTCATTTCCACCTTGCCTTCATAAAGCAACTTCAGGAACTCCAACTTTTCGCCAGCAAAGCGATTATTCAGCATTTTACAACGTAGCTCTGGATTGGTAGTATGAACAGATATATTAATGGGCGCAAGCTGCATTTTGATGATACGCCTAATATCCTCTTCTTTCATATTAGTCATGGTTATATAATTGCCTTGGAGAAAGGAAAGACGAGAATCATCATCCTTAAAATATAAAGTTTCCCTCATCCCTGGTGGCATCTGGTCAATAAAACAGAAAATACATTGATTACTGCAGGAACGGTAATCACTCATCAAGCCATTTTCAAATTCCACTCCTAAGTCATCATCATATTCTTTGTCTATTTCTAACAACCATTCTTCACCATTTGATTTTCTGATTAATACTTCTATATATTCATCTTTTATTTGATATCTATAATCAAATACATCCTCAATCACTTCGTTATTGATAGTGAGAAGTATGTCCCCTGGTTCTATTTCCATTTCTTCTGCAATGGAATCAGGATATACCTCTGTAATCAAGTGTTCTAATTTTTTCAATAGCTTTTCCTCATAATATATGAATCAGTTTAAATTTTCAAATTACCACTTAGTATAGCAATAAAATGGCGGATACTCAAGGAATTTTGTATCTCATCCACAATATAAGTATCTTACCCTCTAAAATATATCCAGTTTTACTTCGATATGCTATGTTCCTTCAGGACACACAAGGTCAAACAATTGCTGATAAAGAGAAAGAGACTTATCAACTTAGCCGCAAGTGTAGAGATATTTCAAAGTAAAATGGTTGAGTAATTATGATATGGCACGAAAGGGATATTAAAACCTTTCGTGCCATTGCAGTTAGAAACACCCACATTGTTAGATTTTGTCCACAAATTATCTACTCACAATACTCCTATAAAAACCCTTTTCACTACTATCAACTATGGTTAAGTCATTTTGTGCAATGAGTACTTTAATGCGCTGGGCAATTAGCCAATCACTTATATTAAGGTTTTGTCTATTCAATACATTGCCAATTAATCTACCTACGCTACACGTATCTTCTGGATATTCCTTCCGAATATAATCATCATAATATTCCTCATCAGCACTTATAACATTATCCGCCTCTACCACTCGCAAAGATGCATTTTCCATTTGTAGCTTTCTCCATTGCTGTGACAATGCTCGCACATCTTCCTTGGAAAGTATTCTGCTATCCTCCAAAAAACTACCAAACAATTGAGGTTCTACATTATTCCAAC
>CAZKGP010000338.1:0-2768 GCA_964552225.1 uncultured Acetatifactor sp. | reverse complement strand
GTTGTGCTATTATTATGGGATTTTTATGTGGTTTTCCTATGGGTGCAAAGGTTACCTATGACTTATTAAAAAGGGATATGATAACACAAAGGGAAGCCGAATATTTATTGGCTTTTTGTAACAATATTGGTCCCGTATATTTCTGCAGTTTTGTTTTACCTTTATTAGGAAGGAAATTAACCTTTCCCTATTTAGTAGGGATGTATGGTCTGCCTTTACTATATGGCATGGCACTTCGATATACGAAATTCAAAGATTTATCTTACCAATCTGTGATAGCTAAAAAATATGATTTAACATGCTGTAGTAAAGAACAGCATAAAATGACTCTTTTAGAACAGATTGACGATAGCATTACATCAGCAATAGAAAGCATCTTAATACTTGGAGGATATATGGTTATTTTCAACTTATTTAACTTGATTCCACATGTAATATTTGCAAATATACAAAATATTTTATCTAATGTATCTTTAAATTTAACAACACAGCTACCTGTAATAATCGCTCCCTTTCTTGAGATAACGGGAGGTCTGAATCTTTTAGGTGATAGATTTCCACTTATTACGCTTATAATGCTTCCTTTTGGCGGTCTTTCTTGCATTGCACAGACATATAGCATTATCAAAAATACAGATTTATCCATATACTCATACATCATACATAAATTTATTTTAACAGGCATAACCATTCTTTATTATTTAGCTTGGTACTGCATTGCTCCATCAACTTATCTTTTATAGCGAGAATTTTTTCTGCGTTTTTTAGAACGAACTATTTGATATACTAACACAAACATTATAATAGTAACTGCTAAAATAACACAAATAATAATAAATGTGAAAAATTTTATATCTTCTTTTTCCATAGTATCATTTACATATAATGAGTTCTCGGACATTAAAGTTTTGTTGCTTGTTACAGGAACGTTATCACTTATTGCCTCCTCTGTCTCAACTACTGCAGTCTCAATCTCTTTTTTACCAAAAGTATGCAAAAAAGTTAAATGATTACTTTCTGTAAAAGCATCAAAAATGTTATAAGCACGTACATGGATATCGGGAATTGTTTCATCTGGTATCTCTATTAACAAAGAAAAAGTATCTGAGTATGTTCCCTTTAGAGCATTACTTTCCGGCCAAGGCTGCAAGGGACTGTAGGTTTCTCCACCATCTATTGTATAATCATAATATAACAGCATAGAATCATAGTCTGTTGCGTTTATATCCAATTTAACTATTCCATTTTCATAATCAGTTTCTGTTGCATTTATTACACATATATCTGGAGGCGTTTCATCCTTTAACGTTTCTTCCACTACTACATTGTTATTTAATGTAGGTAAAGTAAAAGGGTACTGGCTATAATCTACTCCTAAAATATCGCTTTTTAGACCAAAGTATTTTGCAACAGCAGTAGCATCTGCCTTTCCCATTGTAATTAATTTATCGTCCGTGTCTAGGAATGGAACATCCCTTTCTTCGTCTACATGACCATGTTCAATCAATGCAGATGGAATGCCTAATACAGAGGCTTCTCGAATGATTCCATAGTAATCACCACCATTGTCGTTGGCTCTTGTCTTAATGCCTCTAAGAAAAAGACCTTCGTTTTGCATTTCACCAAGCTGTATATAACCAAATTGATATCCATATCCGTTAAAAGGAGTTTCCAACGATATCCAAACTTCAGAACCAAACAAATCATGCTTTATGGAAGCATTATAATGAATACTATATAAGAAATCTGCATCAACACTTTTTGCATATTCTGCTCGTTCTTTTAAAGATAAATCTCTGTCATCAGTTCGAGTCATGTGCACATTAATATTATCATATAGAGTTAGCTCATCATACATAGCCTGTGCAGTTATTAAAGTCATTCTCTTTTCTTGAAACCCATTTTCTATAGTACCTTCATTCTCTCCACCATGCCCAGGGTCAATTACTACTATAATTTCATCTCCTGTAGCTTGCACATCTGCATACGCCTCTTCTTTACAAAAAGATACACAAATTGCCAAAAAGATTATGGTAAATAAAACATTAAATATATATGTTGAAATTGAGTTTTGTGGAACTAGCTTCATATCTTTCCTCTTTATTTTAATAATTTTATTGAGCCCCTATGATTAAAACAACCGGTTTTCTTGAGAAAACCGGTTGTGTAAACCACAATATCATTTTGTATTATTTATGAAATAACTGTAATCTCATCATCATTATCCAGTGATTCCTCTTCCATTTCCATCTCTATATCTGCAGGATGAAGTTCATTGCGATTGGATTGAATAATGTCCTTATATTGATTCAAAGAACCAATTAAATTTTCATAATTATTGCTTGCTGTTTGTACAGAGGAAGTAATAATATTCTCTAAGTGCATTAATATATCGTCCATATACTGCATTGCAGCCATTCGCACACTATTTGCTTCCATAGTAGCATTATCCAGCACTCCCTGAGCCTGTTGTGTTGCCATTCTAACAACTTCATTGGCTTGAGCATAAGCTTGTTGCATAATCTCATGTTCATTGATTAATTCATTCGTATGAACTGTTGCCTCTGCAATCAATACTTCTGCTTTGCTTCTAGCATCATTTAAAATTGCTTCTTTGTTACTTATGATTTTCTGATAACGCTTTATTTCATCAGGTGTTTTCATTCTTAATTCACGAAGCAGTTCATCAATTTCTTCTTTATTAACAACAATTTTTGTGCTAGACAGGGGTTGGTATTTACAACTATCAATATAATCTTCTATTTCGT
>CAZKGP010000337.1:0-2784 GCA_964552225.1 uncultured Acetatifactor sp. | reverse complement strand
AGGTAAAGGTGATAAATGTTATCTTAAGGTAGGGGATTATTCCTTTAATGCTACAAAATATGCTCTAATGGATCATTCAAATAGACTTTTTTCTGATATCCCTTTATTTAAACATGGATACATTGATAGTATAGAATATATAGGTGGAAAACTAGATGACATAAATATCCACTTTTCAAAAGAATTAAATACTATTATTGGAATAAGAGGTAGTGGTAAATCCTCCATACTAGAAACCCTAAGGTATGGATTGGATTTAAAAGCTGATACTGACAATGAGTATAAAGAAAGCCTTGTAAAGTATATTATGGATTCTGGAGGGATTATAAAAATCAGGTTAGTAGATGGTAGTAATAGAGAATATCTTCTGACAAAGTATTTGGAAGATGATAAGGCGTATATATCAGATATAGATGGGAATCAATTGGATATATCGTTAGAATCTATTATTAATAATCCATTATATTTTGGACAAAAAGATTTATCTATGAGGGAACCAGGGTATGAATTTAATCTACTGAGTAAGTTAATTGGTAAAAAAACAAAGGATATAAATAGTAAATTAAAAAATAATGGTGAAGAAATAAAACAAAAAATTGAAGAAATAATAAAGATACAGCAATATCCCGATAAAATAAATGAGCTTAAAATCAGCATTAATGATATAAAGATGAAGTTAGATATTTATAAGGAAAAAGGTATTGCTGAAAAACTAGATAAACAAAAACAATTTGAAGATGAAACCCTTTATTTTGAACAAATATGCAATCTCATCGAAAGTGTATCTGATGAATTGGAAAATAGCCTTAAGATAAATGATTTTAAACTATTGGAGGACAAGATAGGGTATATTTCTAAACATAATAGTAAAATATTTGAACGTGTTAATAAAAGTATAGAAAATATAGTTGAATCATACCTTGGATTAAATGATATTAATCAGAAAATTCTCAGTGAGTTGGAGAAAATTCAAATAGAACAAAAGAACTTTACAGATTGCAAGGATTCACTAAGAGATGAATTTGCAAAAATTAAAAGAGAGATAGATATTGAAGCTTTAAACCCAGATACTTTTCTAGAGTATTCAAAAAAGAATAAAGATGCTCTTGAACAATTAAAAGAATATGAGTTTAAGATAAAACAAAAGAATATTTTGGAAGATTCCCTAAGGGCCTTAATAAAAGAAAGAAAAGAATTAGTACATGAGAGGTTTAGGGTATATAAAAAAGAAATTGAAAAAATTAATAACTCCCAAGAACAATTGCAAATTAAAATTGAATTAAAAGGTAGCAAGCAGGAATTTATGGAGAAAATAAAAGAAGTAGGACAAGGAACGGGAATACGTTCTAATAAATATGAGGAGATTTCAGATGAATTTAGTGATTTTATAGCAATTATGGATGATGTTATATTAGATGATTCAAAGAAATTAAAGGAAATTATTTCAGGAAACGATTACGACAAATACATCAAAAAATTAGAAGAAAGTCTAAAAGAGTGTATAGAATATGAGGTTCCAGATAAAGTTGATATATTATATCATGGAAAGAACCTAGAATATCATTCTATTGGGCAGAGGGCATCGGCAATTGTTCTTTTTATTTTAACTCAAAAGGATAATGATATAATTATTATTGATCAGCCAGAAGATGATCTAGATAATAAAGTAATTTATGATGAATTAATAAAAACTTTAAAGGAAAGAAAATCAGATATTCAGTTTATATTTGTTACTCATAATGCAAATATTCCAGTTTTAGGAGATTCAGAAAAAGTTATTGTAACAGAATTTAAAGATGATAATATTATTCTTGAATCAGGTGGTATAGATTGTCCGTATATTCAAAAGAAAATCATCAAAATTATGGAAGGAGGAGAAGATGCATTTGAAAAACGTAACACTATCTATCTAAATTGGAATATTTAAATGACCTAATTTAGATAGTGTGTAAATCAGCTATTAAGGGGCGATACAGATATGGATGAATTTGGGAGAGGATTAATTTTTGAATATATGGAATCGTTATATGATGAATTAGAGAGGATAGATGGTCAGTATTTACCACATTCAAAACATGATAAACATGTAAAAGAAGCAACAATGACTAAATTTAATATAAGTGCCAAAAAGGTTGATGAAATATATGATGTGTTTTCTAAAAAAGCAGCAAAAAAACAAGTTGAAGCAATTAATAAGCTACCTATGCAAATGAGAAAAGAGAAATCACTAGAATTATTAAGTGATATATTAAAAAACAATGGAGATGCACCTTGGAGAAAAATTGAGGGGGCTCCAAAAAACAAATTAAAGTCTAGCTTAGATTTACTTTATGAAGAGTATATAGACATTGCCGAAACAATTGGTGAATTTGGCTGGAGTATTCCAATGAGTATGGGGTTATCAAAAATTGATAGTCTAAAAGATTTTGGGCTAAATGAAGAAAGTATTAATATTTTTTTTGAAAAGTTTTACGATGATAAGCAGTTGAAGTATAGCAGTAAACATATATTAAAATCTAATATTAACGAACACCTAAAAAGTGTTTTTGTTGAGTGTATTGACATTTTTAATATGGGTAAATACACAGCAAGTACAACGACATTATTGACAGTATTAGAAGGGGTACTAAGTGATTTTGGTGATGATCAAACTGATATAAGAATGAAACGTATTTGTAGATTTCAAATGGATAAAACAAAAGCGGATAAAAAGATAATAAATCATTTGATTTGGGTATCAATTTATAAATTTATAGATGAATTATACAGTAAGTCAAAATTTAA
>CAZKGP010000336.1:0-2787 GCA_964552225.1 uncultured Acetatifactor sp. | reverse complement strand
AATGTTTTGTCTTGCCTTTTCCCTTATTGCCTACAATTAACTGAACCATTGGTAACCCTCCTAAAGTAAATTGACGTAAATTATAAACGCTTCTTATATTATACATCTGTATTTATTATAGATTATCCGTTAGTAAAAAACAACCACTATTTCTTTATTTCATTTAATAAATCTATCATTTCTGGATATAAATATTCCTTTTTCGATGATGATAAGATTACAGAAATATAGTAAGAACCTTGGGCATCTTTTGATAGTAAAATCAGGCAATGTCCTGCTGCATTTGTTGTTCCAGTTTTGCCACCAATAATAGTTAAATTATCAGGTGCTTTATACTGATCTCGAAAAAATAAATTGGTGGTTTTAACAGAAATATCTTTGCCAGCACCAGTTTGATCATAATATGTAGTCTCATAACTAGTCATTTGAATAATCTCTCGAAAAAGCTGATGGCTTGTCGCTTCATTAAAAATAAGATATAAATCATATGCTGTTGTATAATGATTTATATCTGATAAACCATGAGGGTTTACGAAATTCGTATTTGTTGCACCAAGTAAAAGAGCTTCTTGGTTCATTAGTTCAATAAAATGTTCTACACTTCCACCAACATTCTCGGCAATTAGCATTGCCACATCATTAGCAGAATTAATAAGCAGTATATGAAGTGCTTGGTTTAACGTCATAGTGTCACCACTTTTTAGTCCACAAAGCTGGGCACCTGATTCTGTAATATTTACAGTGTTAGTGGCTTTTAAAACTTGTTCTGCAGAACCATATTTTAAAGCCACCAAAGCAGTCATTACTTTAGTTAAGCTAGCTGGATATAAACGATCATGTGCATTTTTGGAATATAATGCCTGAGCATTATCTATGTCTACCAAAACAGCAGCGCCGGCTTCAGACATATCTACCTGCTCATCATTCATTATATTATCAGTAATAATACAAATATCCGAAGAAAATGCATCTGCTATCTCCGAATTTAATCCAGAAAAAGCATTAAAACTACTGATATTAGAACTAGAAGTGTATGGTAGTTCATATGTTAGGGAGCCACATCCGCTAAGCAGACATGTTATAGCTATAAACAAGCTACAAAATGATAGAAATCGTTTTTTCTTATTTGTACATCTCACGCCACTCTAAATCTCCTCTGTCTAAGGACTTGATTAATAGTTCTGCACTAGCTAAGTTTGTTGCCAAAGGAATGTTGTGCATATCACAAAGTTTTACAACATTATTAACATCTGGTTCATGGGACTTAGGATTCAGTGGATCTCTAAGAAAAATCACTAAATCAATCATATTGTGTTCAATTTGAGCGCCGATTTGTTTCTCACCACCCAAATGTCCAGCTAAATATTTATGAATATTGAGGTTGGTTACCTCTTCAATCAATCGTCCTGTTGTACCAGTAGCGAATAATTCATTTTTGCTTAAAATCCCCCGATACGCAATGCAAAAATTCTGCATTAGTTTTTTCTTTGCATCATGTGCAATAAGTGCAATGTTCATATGTCTATACCTCTCTATCTCTATTATTTTTTAGCTTGCAATCTCACGTTAAGGACAAACCCCATTCCGATAAAAAGACTCATTAATGAAGTAAGTCCATAGCTGACAAAGGGTAGTGTCAAACCAGTATTTGGTAAAATAAATGTAGTTACGCCAATATTAAAGAAACTTTGAAAGGCGACCAAACCTCCCATTGAAGCGGCAATAATTGTTCCTGCAATATCTTTGGCCTTCCTGGCGACAGAAATGCATTCCAAGGAAATCGCCATTAATAAAACAATAACTACTACGCTTCCTTTAAAACCAAATTCTTCACCAATCACTGCAAAAATAAAGTCATTTTGCGGTTCAGATATGAAGTTTCCATTAATAACAGAATTGATTTCATTACTTTTATAGCCTTTTCCATCTAATTGCCCTGAAGCGATTGCCATAACAGAATTCAGTTGTTGATATGCCTCTTCTGATGCATACTTCTCAGGATACTTAAATGCTAACAAACGGTCAAGCTGATAGTTCTGTAATATTCCGCTATCTGCTTGAAAAATAAGGCTTATCATAATGGCTACTGTAGGAATTGCAATAGCAAAAGCACCCAAAATAACTTTATAGCTTATTCCACCAGCAAACATGATTACACAGAATAAAACCATTATAACAATACTTGTGGATAAGTCTGGTTGTGCCAAAACTAAAATTAATGGAATGATAACTAAAACAATACAACTTAATATAATTTTAAATGTATTTAATTTATCCTTATACTTCATAATAAACTGTGCAAAGAATAAAATCAACAATATTTTTGCTGTTTCTGAAGGTTGAAAACGGAAACTTCCAAATTCTAACCAGCGCTGTGCACCTTTTGCATTGTCTCCCAAAAACTCAACCCATAGTAATAACCCAAGATTTCCGATGTACATAACCCAATAAAATTTGAGAAGTACAGAGTAGTCAAAAAACGAGATAACAATCATCAGAAAGAAACCCATCAAAACACCAAGGATTTGTCTGTTTTGCAGAGACTCCTTGGCGCTTCCGATAGACATAATTCCGACAAAAGTAAGAGCCAGTATTAACAATATTAACTTAAAGTCATAATTACGTATCTTATAATTTTTAAACATATAATCCCCTACTTGTATTATTGCTGTTTGCTATGTAGGTCCAAGATGGGTATATTCGCATAAAGAGTTGGGTTTTTAATACCGCGTGTACCCTTTCCTTTTGTGCTTATTTGAATTTCCATATTAGCAGCATCTATCTTCA
>CAZKGP010000335.1:0-2813 GCA_964552225.1 uncultured Acetatifactor sp. | reverse complement strand
TAAGTGACCGTGTTTATATTATTCCCAAGGTGCTTACTGGTAAAATAACCTTAAGCAGTGTCAATAGAAGTCAGGGAACACCAGCTTATAGAGGTGTTATTGAATTATTGAAAACAGAGGATGGAATTGTTGTAATAAACGAAGTATTGTTGGAGGAATATTTATTTTCTGTTGTTCCTAGTGAAATGCCTTCTTCTTATCCAGAGGAAGCGCTTAAGGCACAGGCTATTTGTGCCCGCACATATGCATACAAACATATGCTGAAAGCGGGATTTCCTCAATATGGTGCACATGTAGATGATAGTACTAGTTATCAGGTTTATAATAATATTTTGGAACAAGAGAGTACAACAACATCGGCTAAGGAAACATATGGGCAGTTGCTGTATGTAGAAGATACCAATGAATTAGCAGGGACTTATTACTATTCGACATCTTGTGGACTAGGAAGTGATGCTACAGTATGGAAGACTAGTAGTGGAGAAGATTTAACATATCTAAAGGCTAAGGCAATCAATCACACTACAATGGAAGGAACCTCTAGTGATACGGATATGGAATTGATAGGTCAAGCGGCCATAGAGGAAGAAGTATTTGCTGAATTTATTCAAAGCAAGAATGTGGACGATTTTGAGGTGAAAGAGGGATGGTATCGTTGGACCTATACTGTTCCAGAAATCGACATTGAACGTATGTACAATGTACTTCAAAAAAGGTATAACAGTAATAATTCTCAAGTGTTAGTGCTTGATAAAAAAGGGGAATATAATAGTAGCACTATATTAGAATTTGATTCTGTCAAGGACCTGTATGTGGAAAAGCGTGGACCAGGGGGGATTGCAGAGGAATTAATTATTGAAACGAACAAACAGACTATAAGGGTAATAACGGAACATAATATACGATATGTATTAAATAATGGCGTTTCCAAAATAAACAGACAAGATGGAAGTGAAATTGCTTCCCCTAATATTTTACCTAGCGGTTTTTTTATTCTGAATATTGTAAATGAGGATAAAAAGATAGCGGGATATTCTTTGACTGGTGGTGGGTTTGGCCATGGGGTAGGAATGTCACAAAATGGTGCAAGGAGTATGGCAAGGGCAGGATATAATTCAGATCAAATTCTAAATTTTTTCTATGAAGGATGTTTTCTTAAGAATATATATGAATGATTTACGACTGCATAAGGGAGGCTATAGAAATGCTTCATAAAATAATAATTGTTATTCGAGACTTCGGAAGACAAATGGGTAAACAAAATATTAGTGCTTTTGCTGCCAGCACTGCGTTTTTCTTTTTTTTATCTATGGTGCCTATGTTGATTGTGGTATCAACAATTTTTCCCTATACACCATTAACAGAAGCAAATTTAGTAGAAGCAATTACAGAAATTACACCGGATAGTATTGATCCATTAGCGGAAGGGCTGGTGCAGGAGGTATATAATAATTCATCAGGTATTTTATCAATTGCAATTTTTGTAACCTTATGGTCTGCTGGAAAAGGGGTATTGGCATTAATGAGAGGCTTAAATGCCATTCATGGAATTACTGAAGAACGTAATTATTTTGTGGTTCGTATTGTTGCATCATTTTATACAATTGTTATGTTATTAGGTATTATTCTTTCTTTATTTATTATGGTATTTGGTAATCAATTATTAAAGTTTGTAATTAGAAATGTTCCTCAGGTCAATGTACTAATATCATTTTTTATGCATTTTCGATTTCTTTTAGTTTGGTTTATATTGACCATTCTTTTTAGTGCAGTATACGCTTATGTACCAAATAAAAAAAGAAAATTTAAACAACAACTTCTAGGAGCAGCTTTTTCGGCAGTAGTATGGAGCGTATACTCTTGGGGATTCTCAATTTATATAGGAAATACCCATGCCTATAGTATTTATGGAAGTCTTTCCATTATTATTGTAGTTATGGTTTGGATGTATATGTGTATGTATATTATTATGATTGGGGCTCATATCAATAAATATTTTACACCAATTAATTATAAACTCCTTGACATTTGAGAAAGTAGTAGCTAGAATAAAGAAAGATTATATAGAAAAAGCAATGATAGTGTTAGTAGAGTATCGCATTCTTACAGAGAGAGGGAGTCATCGGCTGCAAGCTTCCTTAAGTTTAATGAATACTTGAATTTCTCACTGGAGCTGCCTAAGGGAATAAGAAGATGATAATACTTCTTTAGTAGTTTAGGACGTATGTTGCACGTTACGCAATTAAAAGAGTTCATTTTAATGAAAAATTGGGTGGTACCGCGGTGATTATTCGTCCCTTGCTTATAGCAAGGGATTTTTTTATTTTCTTTTTTAGAAAATAAAGTAATCTTATTAAGGAAATACACTCATATAAAAAGAAAGGAAGAAAAAGATGAAGGCTAAATTAGATCAAATTAGAGAGCTAGCGCTTGAGCAGATAAGAAACTGTGAAAACATTGATACCTTAAATGATATTAAAGTTAGTATTTTGGGTAAAAAAGGAGAATTGACAAGCGTATTAAAGTCTATGAAGGATGTTGCACCAGAAGACAGACCGCAAGTAGGACAGTGGGTAAATGAAACAAGAGGTGAGATTGAGCAATTTTTAGAATCTGCCAAGTCTAAAATGGAAAAAGTAATTCGTGAAGCTAAGATGAAGGCGGAAGTAATAGACGTTACTCTTCCAGCGAAAATAAATGAGATTGGACATAGACATCCTAACACCATTGCTTTAGAAGAAGTGGAACGTATTTTTATAGGTATGGGTTATGAGGTAGTAGAAGGGCCAGAAGTAGAAAAGGATTATTATAAC
>CAZKGP010000334.1:0-2814 GCA_964552225.1 uncultured Acetatifactor sp. | reverse complement strand
AGATAATAATACCACAACGCCTTCGCCTAATTTGTCTTTTAATTGGTCTCCTAATTCACGAAGACCGTTCATATCTACACCATCAACACTTGTTGCAAGCAATTTAACACCATTAACAAGGGTAACTTGATTCATAACATCGCCTAATGCATCTTTTGCTGCCTTGCTTTTTAAAGATTCATTTTCTGATGACACAGCCTTTAACTCCGCCATAACATGCTCGCATCTTTCTACCAAAGAAGAAGGAACAGTCTTCATTACTTTGGCCGCATGTTCTAATGTCGCCTCTACATTACGATAATATGCAAATACTCCATTTCCAGTTAATGCTTCTATTCTTCTTACACCAGCTGCAATTCCACTTTCAGACACAATCTTAAATGTAGTAATCACTCCTGAGCTTGCTACATGAGTACCACCACAAAGTTCTACTGAAAAATCGCCCATGCTAACTACACGTACTGATTCTCCGTATTTTTCTCCAAATAGTGCCATTGCACCAGTTTGTTTCGCCTCATCCAGTGTCATGTTCTGAGTGATAACAGGAACATTTTCTATTATTTTCCCGTTAACAATTTCCTCAATTTTGCTGATTTCTTCACTAGACAATGCAGTAAAGTGAGTAAAGTCAAATCTCAATCTTTCATTATCTACAAAAGAACCTGCCTGCTCAACATGGTCACCTAACACCATACGAAGTGCTTTTTGTAGTAAATGTGTAGCACTATGGTTTTTACAAGTATCGATTCGTCTAGATGAATCAACGGATAAGGTAGCGTTGTCGCCAACTTTAATCATACCCTTAGTTACCGTGCCTATATGACCAACCTTACCACCTAATAATTTTATGGTATCCTTAACTTCAAATACACCTTCTGCAGTAGATATTACACCAGCATCCCCATTTTGACCACCCATAGTGGCATAAAAAGGTGTTTCCTCTACTATAATAGTCCCAACCTCACCATCAGTTAGGGCTTCAACCAATTCTGTTTCCGATGTTAACACAGTAACTTTTGAAGAATATTCTAACTGATCATATCCAACAAATTGTGTTGTAATATGAGCATCAATTGACTCATATACAGTAACGTCGGCTCCCATATAATTCGTTTCTTTACGTGCTTTACGAGCCTTATCTTTCTGCTCCTGCATACACACCGCAAAGCCTGCATGGTCAATGGTAAAACCTTTTTCCGCAAGAATTTCTTCTGTTAGATCCGTTGGAAAACCATAGGTATCATAGAGCTTAAATGCATTTTCACCAGTTAACTCAGTGATACTATTTTTTTTCATTTCTAGTTCCATTTCACTAAGAATGGTTAGTCCTTGATCAATGGTTTTATCAAATTTATTTTCTTCTTGAGTTAATACATTTAGAATAAATGCTTCTTTTTCTTTTAGCTCAGGATATCCATCTTGGCTCTCTTTTATAACAGTCTTACTAAGTTCAGAAAGGAATTTACCTTCTACTCCCAACAATCTGCCATGTCTTGCTGCACGACGAATCAAACGGCGAAGTACATAACCACGGCCTTCATTAGATGGCATGATACCATCACTTATCATAAAGGTAGCAGAACGAATGTGGTCTGTAATTAAACGAATGGACTCATCTGTTTTTTCATTGGTTTGATACGTTACTTTTGCCATTTCACAGATACGGTCACGAATCGCTTTCATGGTATCTATATCAAAAACAGAATTTACATCCTGCACTACTACTGCCAAACGTTCTAATCCCATACCTGTATCAATATTTTTCTGTTGTAATTCAGTATAATTGCCATGACCATCACTATCGAATTGTGTAAATACATTATTCCATACTTCCATAAACCGGTCACATTCACAACCTACTTTACAATCTGGGCTTCCACAGCCGTATTGTATACCTCTGTCGTAATAGATTTCAGAACATGGACCACAAGGACCAGCCCCATGCTCCCAAAAATTATCACAATCACCATTTTCATCACGATAAAAACGAGTAATACGGTCTCCTGGTACCCCTATTTGTTGTGTCCAAATATCAAAAGCTTCATCATCCTCGCAAAAAATAGAAGGATAAAGTCTTTCTGGATCCATTCCTATTGTTTCGGTTAAAAATTCCCAGCTCCAAGCAATTGCCTCCTCTTTGAAATAATCTCCAAAAGAGAAATTTCCTAACATTTCAAAAAAAGTCAAATGTCTTGCAGTCTTACCTACATTTTCAATGTCACCTGTTCTCACACATTTTTGACAAGTCGTAATGCGAGGTTTAGGTGGAATCTCTTGGCCTGTAAAATAAGGTTTTAAGGGTGCCATACCGGAATTAATAATGAGCAAACTATTATCATTATGTGGTACTAGTGAAAAACTATTTAATTTCAAATGATCCTTACTTTCAAAAAAGTCAAGGTACATCCTACGCAATTCATTAACACCATAAGCTTTCATGGTTTCTATTCCTCCAAGTTTGTTTTCAACGTGCCTATTCAATAATAAATTTATCAGCAAAATATGCATCTAATTCTGCAATTGCAATTCTTTCCTGTGCCATGGAATCGCGAAAACGAACCGTTACACATTGGTCTGTTTCAGACTCAAAGTCATAAGTAATACAGAATGGTGTACCAATCTCATCTTGACGACGATATCTTTTACCTATATTTCCACGCTCATCAAACTCACAATTATATTTTTTAGATAATTGGCTATAAATTTTTTCTGCACCTTCATTTAATTTCTTGCTTAAAGGAAGAATACCGATTTTAATCGGTGCAAGCGCTGGATGGAAGCGAAGTACGGTACGAACATCTCCACCCTCCAATT
>CAZKGP010000333.1:0-2825 GCA_964552225.1 uncultured Acetatifactor sp. | reverse complement strand
GTGGAGAGCAGGCCAAGGTAAGATTATGCAAGTTAATCAATCGAGAAAGCAATGTCCTTCTCCTTGACGAACCCACCAACCACTTAGATGTAGATGCTAAGGCAGAGCTAAAAAGAGCACTGCAAGCATATAAAGGCAGTATCTTAATGGTATGCCATGAGCCTGAATTCTATGAGGGTCTGGCTACTCATGTGTGGGATTGTAGTCAATGGACTACTAAAATTTAATACAATCAATAATTTTTCAATTTATTACCTGCAATATATCTTGAAATATTAAAATGGCGCCGATCATTATTCTTCGTTTGATTCTTAACTTTTTTTATATAGGAATCTTCAAAACCTAAGTTTTGAATGTTGGCGCCATATTCTTTATAAAACTCTAGCACAGCTGGTGCCGCATCTAAACTTAATCCCTCGATATAATAATAATCTTTGTAATATTCATCTTCCTCTTCATTTCCAACAGCTTCTACCTTAGAATATTTGGTATTACTCAAATTAATCTTAGCTATATAATAATCAGGATGACTAAACGACAAGACGAGATAAAATATTGTTACTACTACCATACTATAATGGAACAAGGGAAATCTGTCTTTATAAATGCTAATCACAACTCCTACAAATAAAATAAACAACACTACCAAAGCCCATAACACAAAAATCCTAAGAAAGGTTAAATAATAAGTCTCAATATACAAAAGCATTCTTAAGGCACTAGAGGCAATCATAACAAAAGTACAAATAGACATAACAGTTAAAATGCCTTTTAGTATATTGTTTTCTTTGAACCGAGTTAATGTAAACAATACAATGATTAGGTTAATGATACACACTACAAGTAATTGAAAAAAACCTTCTCTTGCATACTTTGCATAAGTATAACCCTCTGGCAGTTGCATCTGCCCTATAAATAAATAGATAATCTGAATCCCACTAAATACTAAATAAAGTACAGACAAAAGAGAGGTAATTGTAATAGCAAGAACAGGCTCCCACTTTTTCTTATCTTTCACTTCCTCAGATAATTCTTTTTTGCATAGATTGGATAACAAACAATAAGATGCAAAAAACATAAACACTGTCATCACTACTATATGAATTAAATTGAATATATTTAATCCTCCCAAAATATTATTAACTAACTCTCTAAACACTGCATCTGCACTTGACAGCAATGCCAGCACTATAATAAACATTGGAATGGCTATCAGTGAACCAATAACGATATAAATGGTCTTACTGTTTTTATTTTTTCTAATCTTATCTATATATG
Organism: uncultured Acetatifactor sp.; assembly: GCA_964552225.1. Lineage (GTDB taxonomy): Bacteria > Bacillota > Clostridia > Lachnospirales > Lachnospiraceae > Acetatifactor. The sequence goes on along the minus strand of CAZKGP010000333.1, from coordinate 1,547 downwards.
CACTAAAATCAACAAATGGTCTGACCACCTCTTCTAGGCTATAAATTACTGTAAGACATATACTTGCCAAATACTTGCCTAGCTTCCACTGATTTGTCTGATACATTTGATTCAAAAGCATACTAATCATCAAAACAAAAATAGCTGTCTTATTCAAATATATGATTCGCCAATCATCTGTACAGAAAGTAGAAATTCCTAATAAAACCATACTAACTATATAAAATACGCTTCCTTTTTTTAAGGAAATCTCTAGTTTTGATAAACAAAAGTATAAAAACAAGAGACTTCCTACGACGAAAAAAGGGAATGTAATTCCTGATGAATTCTTATACATGCAAAACGTGTAGAAAATTGCATATATAGCAGAAGCTATTCCAAATACACCAAATCCTTCCTTCATCTTCTTGGTATACACCGTATCTTGTTTCTTCTCAACTAAATATGGAGCCGGTTGAACTGGCACTGTATTATTTTCTACTGCAATATTTTCACTCATATTTACACCCATCTGCGCGTTGCGACGCGCATAGAAATCAATAGTTGAATACGCATTTTTATTCAACCTTACACCTTTCTGCGCACTACTGCGCGTACACACAATGCATGGGGAGAATGGCTCGCAAGAGAATTTCTTCTCACACTAGTCTGGCACGTATTCTAATATATCTCCAGGCTGACAATCTAATGCTTTGCATATGGCATCAAGAGTTCCTAGACGCACTGCTTTTGCTTTGTTATTTTTTAAAATGGAAAGATTCGCCAAAGTAATATCCACTTCTCCTGCTAATTCTGTTAATCCCTTTTTACGCTTTGCCATCATGACATCTAAATTTATTATAATTGCCAAAACTCTCACCTCTTTTATCCTACTCAGACTTTTCACACTAAATGGTCAGTTCATTTTCCTCTTTGTAATTAATAGCCTCTTCAAACACAAAGGCTAATACTCTGCTAAACATTCCTGCAATAATAAAAACCAATATAACTACCATCATAGCAATTGTAAGATAAACAATACTGCGCACGATACTCATTATCACAATAAAAAGGCTCCATTTGCTCATCTTCGTCAGACTAACAACATTCCCTCTAACAAAGCAATCTTCTGCAATAACAGTTGCAAATATTTTACGCAATTCTCGTATTATAACGATTGCCGCAATGCCTAGTACAAAATAAATCATCACGATTTCTGCATAACGCCCTTTATATGGTTCATAAAATTCACTAATCCACCAAATACTCAAAGGCAGCGTTAATGTTACTGCAATTCCACTAAAGAACATAATATCCAAAAAAATTTTTGTTACCTTAATAAACTTTTTCTCACCCATTCTGCTCCATCCCATCCATATCTTAATCATTTGATTTCAAAACATGTTATTTATATCATATCCACAAATTACCATAGTGCTGATTGATTGTCAATATATTTTTATCGCAAAACGATAAAAATATAAGCATCAAGCCATTCGGAAAGTGGAAAAAAGGTTAATTGTAAGACGAGATGCCACTTTGTAATCCGAAAAGCTACTTTTGTAATC
>CAZKGP010000332.1:2281-2827 GCA_964552225.1 uncultured Acetatifactor sp. | reverse complement strand
TATATTTTTAAAAAAGCTTGCTCGTGACGTAGCGTAGTATATTATAATGATTTTATCAAATAAGTTTAGCAAATTGGAGGTGGCTTTTTATGGGTAAAGATAGAGCAATTCCCCAGGGATACATGACAGTAGGACAACTGGCCAAGAAAATGGGTACGACAGTCCGTACCTTACAATATTACGACAAAGAAGGTTTGCTTTCGCCATCAGCGGAGAGTGAAGGAGGACGAAGGCTTTATACGGATAAGGATATGATTCAGCTTCATCAAGTTTTGTCATTAAAGTCCTTGGGGTTTTCTCTAGACGATATTAAAAACCGTCTAATTCCTCTGGATACTCCGTCAGATGTTGCCGACATGCTTGCCAATCAAGCTGTTGCTATCCGTGGTAAAATAGCAAGTCTGACAGAATCGTTAACAGCCATAGAAACATTAAAATCAGAAGTTCTGGAAATGCAGTCTGTGGATTTTAAAAAATATGCTGATATCATTCTGAACCTACAAATGAAAAATGAGTTCTATTGGCTCATCAAGCATATTGATGATG
>CAZKGP010000332.1:0-2271 GCA_964552225.1 uncultured Acetatifactor sp. | reverse complement strand
TGGATACAGGTTCGGGAATATTGCCTATCTTACTGACATCAAGCATATTGATGATGATACCCTTGATCAGGTGCGGAACCGCTTTACTATGGATAGGGGAATGGCAATCATGGACACATTTAAGCATTTATTTGATGAAGCAGTGCAGCTTCAAGAAGAGGGTATACTGCCTGAAAGTGAAAAAGGTCAAATATTTGCCAAAGCATTTTGGGATATGATTACAGAATTTACAGGTGGGGACATGAGAATATTACCTAAGTTAATGGAGACTGGAAGTTTTAACAGCCCGGATAATAAATGGGAAGAGAAGCAAGCTATTGCGAATCAGTTTATTGAGCTTGCGTTGGAAAACTATTTTGATGCTTTAGGATACAATCCATTTGAGGAGGGATAGAAATGAGGTACGCAATTGAAGTAAAAGAATTAAGGAAAAATTATGGTAGTCATACTGTGCTGAAAGGGCTGAATTTTAATGTTGTAAAAGGTGAAAGCTTTGCATTATTGGGAGTAAATGGTGCTGGAAAGACTACAACCTTGGAATGTATTGAGGGATTAAGAAAATATGATGGCGGTAATATCGTGGTCAATGGTAAAGTGGGGATTCAACTGCAATCTGCATCGCTTCCAGAACATATTAAAGCAATGGAAGCTGTATGGTTGTTTGCTAAATGGAATAAGACTAAGATAGACAATTCTATGTTGACCTCCCTTGGAATTGCTGAGTTTGGCAAAAAGCAATATGTAGAATTATCAACAGGGCAAAAACGTCGTTTGCATTTGGCACTTGCTTTAATTCCCAATCCAGAAATTATATTCCTTGATGAACCGACTGCAGGGCTTGATGTAGAGGGCAGAATACTTCTCCATGAAGAAATTCGCAAGCTGAAAGAATTAGGAAAGACTATTATTATGTCCAGTCATGACATGGCAGAAGTGGAAAGCTTATGTGACCGTATTGCTATTTTAAAAGAGGGTCATATCGCCTTTATTGGTACTCCAGAAGAGCTGACTGCAGAAATTGGAAGTCGAGGAACATTAGAACAGCATTTTATTAACATATCAAGGAGGGAAAACAAATGAATGCATTTTTATATGGAGTGGCATTACAATGGAAACAAGACATACGTAGTAAAACAATGCTGATAACCTGCTATCTGCTCCCCTTAATGTTTTTCGTATTTATGGGAGGCATATTTACATCTATTACGCCAGATGCACGTCATACCCTTATCCAATCCATGACTATATTTGGAGTGTCAATGGGTGCGTTAGTAGGTCTGCCACCTTCCCTTGTTGAAATATACGGAAGTGATATCAAAAAAGTATATCAGGCCAATGGAGTACCTTTATTTCTAGGAGTGGTTACCAATTTTATATCAGCATTTATACATTTACTGATAATGAGCGTTATCATCCTTGTTGCCGCTCCCGTTATTTTTAATGCTACAATGCCAACAAACTTGCCCCTTTATTTTGGTTCTCTGGTGGTATTTATTATTGCAACCCTAAGCATAGGGTGCGTCTTGGGCCTGCTGGTGAAAAATATATCCAAACTCACCATGATTTCACAGATTATTTTTCTCCCTTCCATTATGCTTTCGGGAATTATGTTTCCTGTTGATATGCTGCCCAAAATGCTTGAATATGTGGGTAAATTATGCCCTGCCGCATGGGGATATAGAATGATGATAAAGGATGAATTAAACTTTACTCTTTACATTCCGCTATTATTAATATTTGTTGTTTCAGTCATTATATGTGAATTTATACTATCTGGTAAACTGGAAACATTGAAAAGCCATAGAATAACTACTTAATAAAGGGATTTGTGTCGATGTATATTTTGGGAAGGAGGTAGTATAAACTGGTCTTTGAAAACAACAATCAACTAGTAGAAGAAAAGGAGGTATAGTATTATGAACGTAACCAGCATAGGAAGCAATTATAGTTATTTGTATAACACAGGAACTAGAAAACTAGAAACAACGCAGAATGGTATGGAAGACGATTTTGTAAAATGGTTTAACGGAGAAATACCAGATGATGAGTTGCCGGATAGTTTAAATGGGTTAGATTATAATAAAAGAAGAGACATTCGGAATTTATTTCAGTTCTTTACTGCAGGAATTGCTGGAGGAAAGGTATATAGTGATTTAAATGGAGAGAAGGTATATGAAGTGTCTGGGGACATTGTAGATGCAATGACATCCACATATTCTGTGGGTGGAAAAGAAATATTGACTGCATATAATACAGTGCCGTATACTCGAG
>CAZKGP010000331.1:0-2834 GCA_964552225.1 uncultured Acetatifactor sp. | reverse complement strand
TTGTATATTAACTTAAAATTAGATATTTTACAATAAAAAACAATATATTTTCTCTTCTCTAGCGTTTGATATCTGTTATAAAGCCAGTCATCGAATGATGCGAAGCAGTCATAACCATTCCAATCGCCCCCGCTCCCGCTCGGCAAAAAACGTAGCGGTACTAGGATTTCACCTGCGTCTACGACTTGCTGAAATCAAGTGCCGACGTTTTTTAACGGGGCTCTTTGAAACGGTTATGACTGCTTCTTACACATTGGCTGGGTGGGGTGGATGAATCTAGGTTTTCTCACCTGAGTATGTTAACAGACCTCTGTTCTATGGAGATGAGACCATAAACAGTTTTTGAAAGCATGAAAGCCTTTGCTGCACATGCTTTCAATGTTTAGGGGCTCATCGGAATGCTTAGAAAAGTGGACTGTTAACATACTCAGGTGAGAAAACCGCCAAGTTAGCTATCCCCCGCACTATATTTCTCTATAATCTTCAACAAAATTTCTGATACTTTTTCCATAGATTGCACACATGCATATTCATATTTTCCATGAAAGTTGTCTCCACCTGTGCAAATATTGGGACAAGGTAATCCCATAAAGGATAGTCGAGCACCATCTGTTCCACCGCGTATGGGCTGAATAGACGGCTCTATTCCAAGTTCCTTCATAGCATCGGCGGCGTTTTCGATTAAATGCATATGCTCTTTTAGCATCTCTTTCATATTGTAATAAGAATCTTGCATTTCAATCTTAATCGTATTTTCTCCGTATTTTTTATTCAAGAATTCTGCTACTTTCATAAAAATATGTTTCTTTTGTTCAAATAAGGTGCTGCTATGATCTCGTATAATATAATCTGCTTCTACCTTTTCCACATTACCTTTTATACTGTCTAAGTGATAAAATCCTTCATATTTTTCCGTATACATTGGATTTTGAAATACTGGTAGCATAGATTGAAATTCCTGAGCAATCAAAATAGCATTTTTCATCTTGCCTTTTGCAGAACCAGGATGAACGTTTCTACCTTGTACAATTAATTTGGCTCCAGCTGCATTAAAATTCTCATATTCTAATTCACCTAATGGTCCGCCATCTACTGTATATGCATGCTTAGCACCGAAAAGCGTTACATCAAAGTGGTTTGTACCACATCCAACCTCTTCGTCTGGTGTAAATCCAATGCGAATTTTCCCATGTTTTACTTCAGGATGCTGTAATAGATATTCTGAAACTGCCATAATCTCAGCAATTCCAGCCTTATCATCGGCGCCAAGTAAAGTAGTTCCGTCTGTAACAATTAAGTCTTGTCCAATAAAATTCTTTAATTCTGGAAAATCTTCTACTTTTAAAGTAATATTTAATGCATTATTTAATACGATATCTTGTCCATCATAAGAGGTGACTAGACGTGGATTCACATTCGCTCCACTTACAGCTGGAGAAGTATCCATATGAGCGATGAATCCAAGGGTAGGGACATTTTCATAGCCCCTGCTGGCAGGAATTGTTGCATAGATATAACAATGCTCTTTATCATATGTGATTTCCTCTGCACCCATAGATGTTAATTCTTCTACCAAGACAATTGCTAGATTGTGTTGCTTCATGGTAGAGGGGGTTGTGTTAGAATTTTCATCCGAAGCAGTATCAATTTTAACGTATTTCATAAAATTTTCTATTGTTTTTGTCATTTTTATTTTTTATCCTTCTTTCTATAATACATTTATATTTTAGTAACACTTCAGACGCCAGCCAGTTATAGGTTACATCATTCGTTGACTGACTTCATTTTTCTTTTTCATGCTCTATAATTGCTTTACATGCAATATTAGACATAACTATAACACATATTAAATTGGGAATCGCCATAAGACCATTCATAATATCAGAAAAATCCCATACGATATCTAGTGCGCACACTGCTCCAATAAAGGACACAAATCCATAACTGAAACGATAAAAATATACGTACTCTGGCCTCTTCACTAGAAATTCAAAGGCCTTTTCCCCCTGATATGCCCAACCAATAATCGTAGCAAAGGCAAATAATACAATGCCAATACTAACAATATATGCTCCCCAATCGCCAAACGTAGTGGCAAACGCTGCTACTGTTAATTCAGTTCCTGTTATTAGTATACCATTACTATCAGTCATTCCAAGTACCCCTGATGTTGCTAGAGCAAGACCTGTCATTGCACATATCACGGCAGTATCAAGAAACACGCCTGTCATGCTGATATAGCCTTGTCTAACAGCGTTATTAGTATTTGCGGCCGCAGCACTAATACTTCCTGCTCCTAAACCCGCTTCATTAGAAAAAACACCTCTGGACACACCCCACCTGATGGACTGCTGCATAGAAGCTACTATATTCCCTCCAATTCCACCTGCCACTGCATCAGGAGAAAATGCCATAGTTATAATAATCTGAATACCACTAACTAAATTTTCTCGGTTCAAAATAATGATAATGAAAGTACCAATCATATAAAAAATAGCCATAAGAGGAACTACAATTTGTGTTACCTTGGAAATCACATGAATACCACCTAATACTACTAATATGGTACATATGGTAATAAATAATCCAGAAGTTCCCTTTGAAATATGAAAGGTTGATTCCAAGGCAGCTGCGATAGAATTTGACTGGGTCATATTTCCCATTCCAAAGGAGGCAAATACTGCAAAAACAGCAAACATCGTTCCTAAAAGTTTTCCGATTTTTTTATTTGGAAATCCATTTAACAAGGTATACATGGGGCCACCACACACTTCCCCAAGCTCATTATATGTGCGATATTTTACAGCTAACATACTTTCTGTAAATTTAGTGGC
>CAZKGP010000330.1:0-2851 GCA_964552225.1 uncultured Acetatifactor sp. | reverse complement strand
TCTTTCAAAATTCATATAATTACCAAGTGCTTGGCCTAGATTACCAGCTCCTATAATAATAAATTTATGGGTTTTATCAAGTCCTAGTATTTTACCAATTTCTTTATATAAATGTTCCACATTATAACCGTACCCCTGTTGTCCAAAACCACCAAAATTATTAAAATCTTGACGTATCTGAGATGCAGTAACCTTCATCAACTCGCTTAATTCCTGTGAAGATATTCTTTCTACTCCGTCATCTTTTAATTCACCCAAATATCGAAAATATCTAGGAAGTCGACCTATAACAGCCTGTGAAATTTCTTTTTCTTCCATGGTTCCCTCCAACTAATATGTTATCCCTTATTATATATGAACGTTAAAATACTGTCAATGAATTGACAGTATTATTTCTGTACAGTAAACTAGGGGTTACTGAATAAAAATGCGTATTCAACTATTGATTTTATGCGTGTCGCATCACGCAGATAGGTATAATCATGATTTTATCGTGCCAAAATATAACCAAATCATTTGGTGAAAATATAGTATTGCAAAATGTATCATTTCATATTGATGATACAGAAAAAGTAGCAATTGTAGGAATAAACGGAGCAGGTAAAACTACTCTCCTTCGTATTTTAGTGGGTGAAAGTGTTGCTGACAGCGGACAAGTTATCATTGCCAAGGATAAAACCTTAGGTTATCTATCACAAGATACTGCTCTCAACACCACCAATAGCATCTATGAAGAATTACTATCCGTTAAGCAACATCTCATTGAATTAGAGCATAAAATGCGTGAATGTGAAGAAGCAATGAAATACACTAGTGGAAATGAACTAGATGATTTAATGAAACAATACAGCAATTTTACTCATGCATTTGAAATGGATGATGGTTATGCTTATAAAAGTGAATTAACTGGTGTATTGAAAGGTCTAGGCTTTATGGAAGATGATTTTTCCAAAGATATAAGCACTTTATCAGGAGGACAAAAAACGCGTGTAGCACTTAGTAAATTACTTTTATTAAAGCCAGACCTTATTATTCTTGATGAGCCCACCAATCATTTAGATATGAATGCTATCTCTTGGTTAGAAACTTACTTACTCAACTACCAAGGGGCAGTTATAATCGTATCTCATGACCGTTTTTTTCTCGACCGCATTGCAGAAAAGGTAGTCGAGATTGACCAGACAAAGGCCACCACTTTTATGGGTAACTATAGCTCTTATGCCACCAAAAAGGAGCATCAACGTCTTGCTGCTATGAATGCTTATCTCAACCAGCAACGCGAAATTAAACACCAAGAAGAAGTCATTGAAAAGCTTCGCTCTTTTAATCGGGAAAAATCCATTCGAAGAGCAGAAAGCAGAGAAAAAATGCTGGACAAGCTCGATGTCATTCAAAAACCTACAGAAGTTCGTACTGATATGAAACTTTCTCTTTCTCCACGCGTTTTAAGCGGAAATGATGTCCTTAGTGTAAACAACCTTGCCAAATCATTTGGTTCATTACATCTATTTGATCAGATTAGCTTTGAAATCAAACGTGGAGAACATGTAGCTATTATTGGAGATAATGGTACAGGCAAAACTACACTATTAAAAATACTGAATAATCTTCTCCCCTACGACGCAGGTAGCTTTACATTAGGTTCAAATGTAGAAATTGGATATTATGATCAAGATCATCATGTTCTCCACAGTGAAAAAAGCTTATTTAATGAAATTTCTGATGAATTTCCATATCTAACCAATACTGAAATACGCAATGTATTAGCAGCATTTTTATTTACTGGTGACGATGTATTTAAACAAATTTCTGATTTAAGCGGTGGGGAACGAGGTCGTGTTTCTCTTGCCAAACTAATGCTCTCTAACTCCAATTTCCTTATCCTTGACGAACCTACTAACCATTTGGATATTATGTCAAAGGAAATTTTAGAGGATGCATTAAATAACTACCAAGGAACCGTACTTTATGTGTCCCATGACCGCTATTTTATTAATAAAACTGCTCACAGAATCTTAGATTTAACCGCACATCAATTCATTAATTATATTGGTAATTATGATTATTATCTTGAGAAAAAAGAGATTATGGAAGCTAATATTATACACTCCCAAGGGGAAGCATCTTCTCTTCCGAAAGAATCCGAATTGAAACTTGATTGGAAAACCCAAAAAGAAGAACTCTCCAAACAACGAAAAAGAGAGAATGATTTAAAGAAATGCGAGGAAAAAATAGCTGTTCTTGAATCACTTCTGCAAGAATTAAATGACAAGATGAGCCAACCAGAGGTTGCTACAAATGTATCCCTATTACAAGAATTAACTCAGGAACAAGCAGATATTGAAGCTAATCTCAATGCTCTATATGAAGAATGGGAAGAACTGGCATAATTTGGTTAAAGAGCATTCTATATATTAAAAAATACGCCACTATAAAATATATTGTTTATAGTGGCGCTTTCTATTATAATTTCTCTAAAGATTCTTTAATTGCATTTATAAATTCTTGGCTTGTTAACACTTGAGTGTCTGTTAAACTAGATACGCGAGTTAAATCGCCTGTCATTTTGCCACTTTCTATTGTTTGAATGGTAGCTTTTTCTAACTTATCAGCAAAGTTCTGTAACTCAATTATACCATCTAATTCTCCACGTTTTCTAAGTGCTCCTGTCCATGCAAAAATAGTTGCCACAGAGTTAGTAGAAGTAGACTCACCCTTTAAATGTTTGTAGTAATGTCTTTGAACGGTACCATGTGCTGCTTCATATTCATATGAGCCGCTAGGAGATACTAAAACAGATGTCATCATTCCTAATGAGCCAAATGCAGAAGACACCATATCGCTCATGACA
>CAZKGP010000329.1:0-2857 GCA_964552225.1 uncultured Acetatifactor sp. | reverse complement strand
CCATAGTATTTTCTACCTTTTTTTGTTTTCTTTAAAACAATTTCTTTTGAACAGTTAGGACATTCTATTCCTATTTTTTCAAAATAAGGTTTGGTATTACGACATTCTGGGAATCCAGGACATGCCAAAAATCGTCCATGTGGACCGTATTTAATAACCATATTTTTGCCACACAATTCACAAACTTCTTCAGATACCTCATCGGCAATTGTTACCTCTGCCAATTCCTTCTCTGCCTTCTCCACTGCTTCTGCCAAATCTGGATAAAAATTAGATATAATAACTTTCCATTTAACAGTACCCATTTCCACACCATCCAATAGTGTTTCCATATTAGCAGTAAAATTAACATCTACTATGGAAGGAAAAGCTTCTATCATTATGCCATTCACTACTTCACCTAGTTCTGTTACATATAGGTTTTTATTTTCTTTTACAATATACCGCCTAGCTAAAATTGTAGTAATGGTAGGCGCATACGTACTTGGACGTCCAATGCCTAATTCCTCCAAAGAGCGAACTAAGGACGCTTCTGTATAATGTGCTGGTGGTTGAGTGAAATGTTGCTTTGTGTCAAATGAAACAAATGTAAGTTCGCTTTCTTTACTTAATTCTGCAGATAAAGCATTTTCTTCCTCTTTATCTTCCTCGCGTATATATACACTCATAAAACCATTAAAAACCATGTTTGATGCTGCCACTGTAAATATTTGTTCGTTTGCTTCTATTTTAACAGATTTCGTTTCATAACGTGCTGGTTTCATACGGCTGGCAACAAATCGTTTCCAAATTAATTGGTATAGACGAAAAACATCTCTGGGAAGTTGTTCTTTGATTTCCAAAGGAATACGGGCAACATCTGTTGGTCGTATTGCCTCGTGAGCATCTTGAATTTTCTGATTATTTTTCTTTTCAGTACCTTTTGCGGCATAGTCTGCTCCATATTGAGAAACAATATACTCTTCTGCCATAAGCTCAGCTTCTTCAGATACACGTGTAGAGTCAGTTCTAAGGTAAGTAATCAAACCTATCGTACCTTCCCCTTTAATGGGAAGACCTTCATATAATTGCTGTGCAAGTCTCATTGTTTTCTGAGTTGAAAAATTAAGTACCTTGCTTGCTTCCTGTTGAAGTGTAGATGTAATGAAAGGAAGTGGAGCTTTTTTGATTCGTTCTCCTTTTTTTACATCGATTATGTGATATTTTGCACCCTCAAGTTTTTCAAGGATAGCATCTGCTTGTTCTTTATTTTTAATTGCTATTTTTTCATTTTTAATACCATAGTATTTAGCCAAAAGTGGTTTTTTCTCACCCTGAACATTTAAATTGGCGTCAATTGTCCAATATTCTTCTGGTATAAATGCATTAATTTCCTCTTCACGATCACATATAATACGTAATGCTACTGACTGTACTCGCCCTGCACTAAGTCCCCTTTTAACCTTTGCCCATAGAACTGGAGATATTTTATATCCTACCATACGGTCAAGTATACGACGAGCTTGTTGTGCATCTACCAAATCCATATCAATCTCTCTTGCATTTTTTAAAGATTCTCTTACCGCATTTTTGGTAATTTCATTAAAAGCAATACGATATACTTTTTTATTCTCTAATTTTAATGCATGATACAAATGCCATGAAATAGCTTCCCCTTCACGGTCAGGGTCAGTTGCGAGATAAACTTTTTCAGCTTTTTTAACTTCTTTACGGAGTTTTGCTAAAACATCCCCTTTTCCACGAATTGTTATATATTTTGGTTCAAAGTCATTTTCTACATCAATACCCAGCTGACTTTTGGGTAAATCACGAACATGCCCATTACTTGCTGTAACTTCATAATTGGAACCAAGAAATTTTTTAATCGTCTTTACCTTTGCTGGTGATTCTACAATAACTAAATATTTTGCCATTTTAACCCCATCCGCGTGTTTTAACACGCATGCCAATTAATAGTTGAACATGCATTTGAAATGCATAATCCTTAATCGTGAATCACTATACACTAAAAAAACTGTCCTTGCAAGTTGTTTTAAATTTAATTCATTATATTCTATGTGGAAAACAACATAAAATAAGCATTTTAATTTTAATTTTTTATAAATAGTGCTTGCTTTTTTGCATCAGATATATTAATATAAGCAAGTACTGCGCAAGCGGTGACCATATGGTCCGTTGGTCAAGAGGTTAAGACGCTGCCCTCTCACGGCAGAATCAGGGGTTCGAGTCCCCTACGGACTGTTGACTATTTTAATAGAATAGCCCAACCCGAGAAAAGCTGAAATTCAAACGAATTTCAGCTTTTTTAATATTACACAAAATCAAATAAACTAATCTGGTTAGATTCAGGAAGATCTCCTAATAATTTCAAACTATCCATAAGTTCTATTACTGTTTTAGAAACCTTCGTACGTTGACGGAAATCATCTTTTGATAAAAATGGACCGTCTTTTACGGCTTCAACAACTGCATCTGCTGCTTTTTCACCTAGTCCTTCAATGGAATTAAGGGATGCCATAAGTTTATCACCTACAATTTGAAAGGTTCTCGATTGTGCTTTAAATATATCTAAAGGTTCAAACTCAAATCCTCTAGCATACATTTCCTGGACAACACGCATATCACTGTATGCGTCCTTTTCTTTATTAGAAAGTGTATCCATACGTTTCTTATAATCCAACATAATACGTTCCAAATGTGCTTGTCCCTGACACATAAGCTCATAAGAGAACGCTTTGGCACGAATACTAAAGTACGCCGCATAGTATGCAAGGGGATGATATACCTTACAATACGCAATACGCCATGCCATCATAACGTATGCTGCTGCATGGGCCTTTGGAAACATGTACTTAAT
>CAZKGP010000328.1:0-2865 GCA_964552225.1 uncultured Acetatifactor sp. | reverse complement strand
GTAAGATTTTAACACCTAAGTTTTCTTTTAATATTCCACAAAGATGGAGTATTGCGCATCTATATCAGGCTATCTTAAATGAAGAAAAGCATGTACAAAAAGTTAAATTTTTTACTACATTGGCTGGTTATATTCACTGGAAATTAAGTGGTAAGAAGGTATTAGGTGTTGGTGAAGCATCTGGTATGTTCCCTATTGATTCAACTGCTTGTGATTTTAATCAAGAAATGATAGGTCAATTTGATGAACTGATTGCAGATAAAGGTTTTTCTTGGAAGCTAGGAGATATTTTACCAAAGGTTTTAAAAGCAGGTGATTCAGCAGGGGCATTAACTCAAGAGGGTGCTAAATTATTAGATCCAACAGGTACCTTACAACCAGGAGCTCCCATGTGTCCACCTGAAGGAGATGCAGGAACTGGTATGGTTGCAACCAACAGCGTTGCAGTACGTACTGGTAATGTATCAGCAGGAACTTCTGTATTTGCAATGATTGTTATGGATAAAGAATTGTCAAAGGTACATGAAGAAATTGATATGGTAACTACTCCTGATGGTAGTCCAGTTGCTATGGTACATTGCAACAACTGTACCTCCGATTTGAATGCATGGGTTAATTTATTCAAAGAATTTGCTGAAAGCTTTGACATGAAAGTAGATATGAATGAATTGTTTGGTACTTTGTATCGCAAGGCTTTAGAAGGAGATGCTGATTGTGGTGGTTTGATGGCATACAACTATTTCTCAGGTGAGCCTATTACAGGATTTGAAGAAGGAAGACCAATGTTCCTTCGTACTCCAGATGCTAATTTTAATTTAGCTAACTTTATGAAGACACACCTTTATAGTGCTCTTGCTACCCTGAAAATAGGTATGGATATTTTAACCAAGGAAGAGAATGTAACAGTAAATTCTATTATGGGTCATGGTGGCTTATTCAAAACACCTGAAGTGGGTCAAAAGGCTATGGCTACCGCTATGAATACTGCAGTAACTGTTATGGATACTGCCAGCGAAGGCGGTGCTTGGGGAATTGCAATCCTAGCAGCATATTTAATCGAAAAAGAAGAGAATGAATCTTTAGATTCTTATCTTAGTGAGAAAATTTTTGCTGGTCAAAAGGGAACAACAATTCAACCAGATGCAAAGGATGTTGCCGGGTTTGATGCTTTTACAGGACGATATATTGCATGTTTGCCAAGTGAAAGGGCAGCTGTTGATAATTTAAGAATTTAAGGGGTAAGAATATGCTAGAAGAATTAAAACAAAAAGTCTATGAAGCTAATATGGATTTGCCTAAGTATGGATTGGTTACCTTTACTTGGGGGAATGTTAGTGAAATTGATAGAGAAAGTGGTCTTTTTGTAATCAAGCCAAGTGGAATTGATTATGATAAATTAAGACCAGAAGATATGGTGGTAGTAGATTTAGATGGAAATAAAGTAGAGGGTAAATATAACCCATCCTCTGATACCGCAACACATGTAGAGTTATACAAAGCATTTAAGGAAATTGGCGGGATTGTGCATACTCATTCCTCTTATGCTACAAGCTGGGCGCAAGCAGGACGCAGCATCCCATGCTATGGAACAACTCATGCAGATTACATCTATGGACCAGTTCCTTGCGTAAGATGTTTAAATGCAGAAGAAATTGAAGACGCTTATGAAGAAAACACAGGTCATTTGATTGTAAATGAATTTATTCGCATGGGAAAAGACCCTATGGCAGTACCTGCTGTTTTATGTAAGAATCATGGTCCCTTTACTTGGGGCAAGAATGCCACAGATGCAGTTCATAATGCAGTTGTGTTGGAGGAGGTTGCTAAAATGGCGTATCGGGCAGAGAGTATTAACAGCACACTACAGCCAGCACCTCAGGAACTTCAAGATAAGCATTATAATAGGAAGCATGGGGCAGGGGCTTATTATGGGCAGAGTGTAGAGTAGGAGCTATGACGAGGCGTGGTGGTGTTGTATAGCATGCATTCATAAGCCTGCGGCTTATTTCATGACGGGCGTGCGCCCTATAAAAATAAATATCCAACTTGCCCTTAGTAAGCAAGCTTACACGGTCAAATAGGATATTCATTTTTGCATGGCGTGGTGGTGTTGTATAGCATGCATTCATAAGCCTGCGGCTTATTTCATGACGGGCGTGCGCCCTATAGAAATAATTATCCAACTCGTCCTTTGTGAGCGAGCTCACACGGCCGTATTGGATAATTATTTCTGCATGGCTATACAAGGAACGCAAAGTGTGATAGTATAAGTTCGAGAAAAGTTGGGATTAGGTTAATTAACAGGCCTTTGGTGGCAGAATGGAGGAAATAATGAATAATTTAGAACTGCAAAAGTATGCGAATGAAGTTCGTAAAGGCATTGTAACCGCAGTTCACAGTGCAAAAGCAGGACACCCAGGAGGATCACTTTCCGCAACAGATGTATTTACATTTTTATATTTTGAAGAAATGAATATTGATCCTTCAAATGTGCATATGGAAAACAGAGATAGATTTGTATTATCCAAGGGGCATACTGCTCCGGGTTTGTATTCTACATTAGCAAATAGAGGTTTTTTTCCAGTTGAGGATTTAACAACATTACGTAAATTAGGCTCTTATCTTCAAGGGCACCCTTGTATGGATATTCCGGGGGTAGATATGTCATCAGGTTCATTGGGACAGGGTATCTCAGCTGCTGTTGGTATGGCACAAGGTGCTAAGATGGACAATAAAGATTTTCGTATATATACAGTATTAGGCGATGGCGAGCTTCAAGAGGGACAAGTGTGGGAAGCATCTATGTTTGCAGGGCACCGCAAATTAGATAATTTATGTGTAATTGTAGATAATAACAATCTTCAA
>CAZKGP010000327.1:0-2912 GCA_964552225.1 uncultured Acetatifactor sp. | reverse complement strand
TGAATCTAACACCTGCAAAACTTGCCGGAGTGTTATCAGAAGGTATGCTTTTATGCGCTGAAGATGCTGATGGTAACCTAGGTCTTATGGTTCCCGAAAAGGAAATGCCTGCAGGTGCGGAAATCTGTTAACTAAATACATGGCCTCCATTGGAGGTCATGTATTTTATGCTTAAGAAGGAGGACTAAAGATGAAGAAAGAAGATTTTTATTTCGATTCACGGGACAACCTATCTAAGATTCATGCAGTAAGATATATGCCAACTGCCGGAGAAATAAAAGGTGTGATTCAGATTGTTCATGGCATGGCAGAATATATAGAAAGGTATGAAGAGTTTGCAGCATTTCTGGTAGAAAGAGGTTATGTAGTTACTGGGTCAGACCACTTAGGCCATGGTAAGTCTGTTGGTAAAGATAAATGTTATGGATTTTTTTGTGAGCAAGATAGTGCCACTGTTGTGGTTAGGGATGTACATAGACTAAAGAAAATCACACAACAATTATATCCAGAGATACCTTACTATATAGTTGGACATAGCATGGGGTCTTTTGTGCTAAGAAACTACATTTCCAGATATGGAACGGGTATAAGTGGAGCTGTTATTATGGGAACAGGAGCTCAGCCACCAATAGTGCTTTCAATGGGAAAACTAATAACAAAATTGATTCAATTATTTAAAGGACCTAAGTATGTGAGCAAATTTATTAATAATATTGCATTTGGTTCTTACAATAGTAAAATCAGTAACCCTAGAACAGTCAATGATTGGCTCAGCCTAAACGAAGAAAATGTAGACAGATATAATGGGGATCCTTTATGTGGATTTGTATTTACAACAAACGGATTTTTAACACTATTTAATTTAATAGGGGGAGCACAAGATAAAAGTAAGCAAAAAAATATACCGAAGACGTTACCGCTTTTCTTTGTGGCAGGAAAAGATGATCCTGTAGGGAATTATGGGAAGGGCGTTGAGCAAACGTATGATACCTTTAAGGGCTTAGGGATTGATAATCTGAAAATTAAATTATATGAGAATTTACGCCATGAAATATTAAATGAAAAAGAAGCTGGTGTAATAATGGAAGATATATATCAGTGGATTGAGAATCAATAAAAGCACGACAGTTTAACTTGTCATGAAGTAAGTTATTTGATATTATAGGACGAATAGAGAGGAGCTGTCATCATGTTACATACAAGATTTCCCTTTAAGCTTCGATGGGCAAGAGAAGGTGAATGGGACAATGCCATGAAATTGGTATGGAGAACATTTTTGAAATATGACGGCTGTGATTACACAGATGAGGGTATTAAAAATTTTTATGAGTTTATCACAGATACCGCATTACAGGCATCTTTTCTAAGAGGAGAGTACCAAATGATGGTAGCGTTAGATGATAATAAAATCATCGGAGTAGCATCTATTAGAAGTATTAACCATCTTTCTCTTTTGTTTGTAGATGAGGCATACCACAAAAGAGGAGTTGGAAGGGCGTTGATGTTAATGCTCTGCAATTACTTAAAAATTGAGGTTGGGGAACAATATATGTCGCTGAAAGCATCACCTTATGCTGTTAATTTTTATAGAAAGCTTGGGTTTAAAGCGACGAGTCCAGAAGAAGAGTATTCAGGTATTAGAGTAACTTCTATGGAAAAGGTTTTATAATAAATGATTTATATTGAGGGGAACAGGTTGAATAAAAATGCGTATTCAACTAATGATTAGTACGCGCAGCGCAGCGCGCAGATGGGTTTTAAAATGAAAATATTTGATCTAGATAGTCCGTTGATGAATGTACTGAATAAAGTGGCAGATTTAATGTGGCTTAATATTCTAACCTTAATTTGTTGCATTCCTATTTTTACTGCAGGTGCATCATTTACAGCACTGCATTACATGTGCCTTAAAATAGTGAGAAATGAAGAATCTTATATTACAAGAGGATATTTCAAATCTTTCAAAGAAAATTTTAAGCAAGCAACAATAATTTGGCTTTTCATATTAGTGATTGCAGGAATTTTGGTAGGAGACTATTTTATTATTGTTAAATCGGGCTTAGAATTTAATCAAGTGGTTCAAATTATTATTATGTTAGTTGGAATTTTGTTGTTATTTACAACAATTTATGTATTTCCAATTTTGGCTAAGTTTTCAAACACTACCATTCGTACCATCAAAAATGCCTTGGTTGCAAGCCTTATTCAATTACCTAAGACTATATTGATGATTGTTTTTTATGCACTACCAATTGTTTTATTTGTACTTTCCTTACGTTTATTTCCGTTTGTATTTTTATTTGGCTTTTCAGTACCAGCAATGTTATCTGCAATGATATACAATAAATTCTTTAAAAAGTTAGAAATCCAAATAGAAGAAGCAAATGCAGCAGATGGAGAAACTGAGGAAATAGACGAAGAAGACGATGAGCGTATTTTTAAAGATGAGTTGGATGAATCCCTAATAGACTACCATGAACAACAATAGTTATTTTAAGATGGCAGATAATAAAATATCGTATTTACATTTGTCAGACAATACAAAATGATATTTCTTGTTTAATTTGTCCAATAATAAACATCTCTTTTGTTCAATTTGACAAGAGGTGTAAAAATTAGTAAAGATTGTAAGCAAAACTTACAATCAAGTGTAAAATATTTGTGAAATTGTGGTATGGTGTAAAATTATCATATTAGATATACTAAATTCATAGTAAACGACGAATGTCGAAACGGAAAAGAAATTATTTCTTTTTTTATGAAAGGAGCTTATTTTATTATGGCAAGTTTATCTTTAAAAAATATTTGTAAAGTTTATCCAAACGGATTTGAGGCAGTTAAAGATTTCAATCTGGAGATTGCTGATCAAGAATTTATTATTTTCGTAGGTCCTTCAGGATGTGGTAAATCAA
>CAZKGP010000326.1:0-2931 GCA_964552225.1 uncultured Acetatifactor sp. | reverse complement strand
TAGAAGAGAGCGTAAAAGATCTGGATAAAATGCTTGAATTAGGGCATGTTAATATCTACATGTTTATTGGAGGAACTAACTTTGGTTTTATGAATGGCTCCAATTACTATGACGAATTGACTCCAGATGTAACTAGCTACGATTACGATGCTTTGTTAACTGAGGATGGACAGATTACAGAGAAATATAAACGCTATCAAGAGGTAATTGGAAAATATACTAATCTACCAAAGGTAGAGTTTACTACTAATATAAAAAGAAAAGATTATGGTTCTATTGAGGTGGCAGATAAGGTAAGCCTTTTCTCTGTTATTGATGATTTAAGCGAAGCAATTAAAAGCCCTTACACTCAATCCATGGAGAAACTGGGACAAAATTATGGATATATTTTATATCGTTCTAGATTGCATACAGAAGTTAACATGGAAAGAATCAGATTGTGGGGAGCAAATGACAGAGCCAATATTTTAGTAGACGAAAGACCTATATTAACCCTCTATGACAGAGAGTTAATGGTAGAACATAAGGTAAATGTCAATTTTGAGAAAGATGCCCGACTTGATATTCTTGTTGAAAACATGGGAAGAGTGAATTTTGGACCCAGAATGGAGTTGCAGAGAAAAGGGATTGATCAATGTGTGCAGATTAACGGACATATGCATAGTAATTGGGAACAATATACTTTGCCACTAGACAATACGAACAAAATTGATTTTACTAAAGAATATAAGGAAAACACCCCTGCATTTTATCGCTTTGCTTTTGATGTGCAAGAAACAGGTGATACCTTCTTGGATTTTGAAGGCTGGGGGAAAGGTTGTGTTTTTGTAAACGGATTTAATATTGGGAGATTCTGGGAGATAGGTCCACAAAAAAGACTTTATATACCAGCACCATTGCTGAAGAGTGGCAGAAATGAAATCATCATTTTTGAAACAGAGGGAAAATATAAGGATTTCATACAGCTAAAAGATGAGCCGGATATTGGATAATATTATTTTATACATTTTTTACATATGATTTGTTGACAGTACATAGTTTTATTATTATAATATTCTATAAATAAACTTTGGAAAAGATTAGGCGGTGATTTGGAACGTGGAAGACGATAGTGATGGGGAAGCCAATAAATTAAACTTATTTGCGGTATTTCCATGTGAATATATGAAAAGGTAGAGGTATAGTCTATATACAGGGCGTTGGCCAGTATAGGCTATGCCTTTTTGTGATTTTATATGTAACAATTAACTAGATAACAAATAAATCGGATGAAAAAGAAACAGAGAGGATGTTTAATTTAAAATGGTTGGAGCCGTAATACTACAAGTAATATTGATTTTCTTAAATGCAATTTTTGCTAGCGCGGAGATAGCAGTAGTGTCAATGAGTGAGATTAAATTACAAAAAATGAAAAAGGATGGTAATAAGAAAGCTGTAAGGCTGTTAAATCTTACTGCCAATCCAGCAAGATTCCTAGCTACAATTCAAGTTGCCATTACATTGGCTGGATTTTTAGGAAGTGCTTATGCAGCTGATAACTTTGCCAAACCCTTGGTTGCAGTATTGCTAACGTTAGGTTGGGGAATTTCAGAGAACGCATTGAATGGTATTTGTGTATTTTTAATCACTCTTATTATTGCATATTTCAGTATTGTTTTTGGTGAATTAGTACCAAAAAGAGTTGCTATGCAGAAAAAAGAAGGTATTGCACTTGGAATGTCAGGTGTTTTATTGGTGGTGAGTAAAGTATTTCGCCCCATTGTATGGTTGCTCACAGCATCTACAAATGGAATGCTTAAATTGCTTGGTATTGGGACAGATGCACAAGAAGAAGTAACAGAAGAAGAGATTAGAATGATGGTAGCTGCAGGAAGTGAAAAAGGTACTATCGATTTAGAAGAAAATGAATTGATTCAAAATGTATTTGAGTTTAATGATATTCCGTTAGAGGAAATTTGTACTCATCGTGTAGATGTAATATGGCTTTCTACAGAGGATGATATTGAGGAATGGGATAAGGCTATTTATGAAACACGCCATAACTTTTATCCTGTTTGTGTAGAATCAAGAGATGGAATTATTGGTGTTTTAGATGCCAAGGAATATTTAAGATTAAAAGATCGTAGCAAAGAGAATATAATGAAGCAAGCAGTAGATAAGCCTTTCTTTGTACCTGAGAATATGAAGGCAGATGTATTGCTAAGTAAAATGAAACAAAAAGGTAATTATTTTGCTGTATTGGTAGATGAATACGGTGGTATGAGCGGAATTGTAACCATGCGAGATATTTTTGAGCTTTTAGTTGGGGATTTACTAGAAGCAGGAGAAGAAGACCGTGGCGATGAAATTACCAATATTGGTAAGGATGAATGGATTATTCAAGGTGCAGCTTCTTTGGATGAAGTGGCAGAAGTTTTGGAAATAGAATTGCCCTTGGAAGATTATGATACCTTTAGCGGATATATTTGTGGTACACTAGGTGCAGTACCAGATGATGGAGTTACCTTTGAATTAGAAACAGATGACTTGTCTATTCAGGTGCAACAGGTACAGGAAAGACGTATTTTGGAAGCCATTGTAATTAAGAAAGAAGAAACAGAAGAGCAGGAAGAACAAGCATAATAGATATTGAGGATATAGTATTGACAAAGAAACAAACGAAACAGGAACAAACAGAACAAAAACAATATACAACGTGGAAACTTATCAAAAGGTTTGTTCCTTATTTTAAAAATTATAAAGGAACTTTAATATTAGATTTAATCTGCGCAGCATTAACCACGGTTTGTGAGTTAGTGTTGCCTTTGATTATGCGATACATTACAAATGAAGGAATTCGGGATTTGGCATCATTGTCAATTCGTACAATTGCGGGTTTAGGTGTATTATATTTGGTACTTCGTATCATAGACTGTATAGCAAGCTATTATA
>CAZKGP010000325.1:0-2939 GCA_964552225.1 uncultured Acetatifactor sp. | reverse complement strand
TTAATTTTTTACAAAACACCGGTGAAGCAGCGGGGCAAACAGTTTTTCATTATCACATGCACTTGATTCCTAGATATCTGAATGATAATCAGTGTATTGCGTTACCACCAAGCAATCCAAGTCTTGAGGAACTAGAGGAAGTTAGAAAACAGATTACAGAATAAGAGGATGATTCATGCGAAGTATTCATGTAAGAGAAGTAATAATTAATATAAAAGAAATGTGTATTGAAACCAATCATTTCCTTTCAGGAGATATGGTAGATGCTTTGAGTTGTGCGACGGCTATGGAAGAGTCGCCTTTAGGGAAGCAAATATTGAACCAGCTAAATGAAAATTTGAAGATAGCTGGAGATAATATGATACCTATCTGCCAAGATACAGGTATGACTGTTGTTTTTATAGAGATAGGGCAAGATGTACAATTTGAAGGTGGATCTCTTGAAGAAGCCATTCATGAGGGCGTAAGACAAGGTTATGCAGAAGGCTTCTTGCGAAAATCAGTTGTAAAGGATCCTATACATAGAGAAAATACTAAAGATAATACTCCAGCAGTGATTCACTATAAAATAAAAGAGGGGAATGAAGTGAAAATTACGGTAGCCCCTAAAGGTTTTGGAAGTGAAAACATGAGTCGTATCTTTATGTTAAAACCCTCGGATGGTATAGAAGGGGTTAAAGATGTTATTCTTCAAGCGGTAAAGGATGCTGGTCCAAATGCATGCCCTCCTATGGTGGTAGGGGTTGGCATCGGCGGAACTTTCGAAAAATGTGCATTGATGGCAAAGAAAGCGCTAACTAGAAATGTAGGAGAACATTCTTGTATACCTTATGTTAAAGAACTAGAGGAAGAGTTATTGTGTAAAATAAATAATTTGGGAATTGGACCAGGAGGTATGGGTGGAACAACGACTGCATTGGCCGTTCATATTGATACATATCCTACCCATATTGCGGGACTTCCTGTAGCGGTTAATATTTGTTGCCATGTGAATAGACATGTAACGAGAAAAATCTAAAGGATGGGATTTCAAATGAATAAATACATGAATGTACCATGGAGTGAATCGGAAGGAAGCTCTTTAAGAGCTGGAGATTATGTATATTTATCAGGCACTATATATACTGCCCGTGATGCAGCACACAAAAGAATGTATGAGGCGTTAATAAATGGGGAAGAATTACCAATAGAACTGAAGAATAACGTTATCTATTACATGGGACCTTCTCCTGCAAGAAATGGAAATGTAATTGGATCTGCTGGACCAACGACCTCTAGTAGAATGGATAAGTATACTCCAGCGCTTTTGAAACATGGACTTAAAGGTATGATAGGAAAAGGAAAAAGAGCACAAGAGGTTAAAGATGCAATTGTTCAAACTAGATCGGTCTATTTTGCAGCAGTTGGTGGTGCAGGTGCATTACTATCTCGTTCTATCATTGATTCAGAAGTAATAGCATATGAAGATTTAGGAACAGAGGCAATTCGGAAACTACAAGTGAGAGACTTTCCAGTTATTGTTGTGGTTGATAGTGAAGGGAATGATTTGTATGAAAATGCAGTTCATGAATATAATAGAGAAGAATAATTGAGGATATATACAAATGAGACGAATTGTAATGATGGTTCTTCGACTGTGGTGGGCAGCTCCATACTATTTATTTCGCATATGGAGATATGGAAAAAGAAAAGATGCTACATTAGAAGATGCATACTTCTATGTTAAGAAGGTAACTCAAAAAGCTAATTATGCTGGTAGGGTTAAAATAGAAGCATATGGATTAGAAAATATACCACAAGATAATGGATTTATTTTTTTCCCCAATCATCAAGGATTATTCGATGTACTAGTATTTCTAGAATCCTGCCCTGTTCCTTTCTCGTTTATTATTAAAAAAGAAGCTAGCAATATTATATTGCTAAAACAAGTGATTGAAGCATTAAAATCAATTTCAATTGACCGGAAAGATATTAGGCAGTCAATGCAAGTTATTAATCAAGTTGCAGAAGAGGTCAAAGGCGGTAGAAATTTTCTTATTTTCGCTGAAGGAACAAGAAGTAAAATGGGTAATCAGTTATTGGATTTTAAGGGGGGAAGCTTTAAAAGTGCTACAAAAGCAAAGTGTCCAATTGTTCCTTGTGCTATGATTGACTCATTTAAACCATTTGATGAAAAATCAATTAAACCAGTAACTGTTAAACTGATTTATTTGCAACCTATATATTATGAAGAGTATTGTAATATGAGGACATCGGAAATTGCGGCCATGGTAAAACTACGTATAGAGGATGCAATCAAAGAAAATAAATGAAATAGTAAAAGGGCATCTTTTCTTTTTAGCTAATCATGAGCTAAATTCTCTATTATATGAATAAAAATTATGGTTATTTAACTACGGAATAGGGGCATTGGTGAGAATTCTAAGCTTTGCTTAAAGTATGTGACCGAAAAGTAAAAAAGGAATTGACAAAACATACATGCTTAGGTATAATAATTCTTGCGTCGCAAAAAGACGTTACAATAAAAGAATAGTAATTTTGTAGTTCAGATTAAGGAGAAATACTCAAGAGGCTGAAGAGGCGCCCCTGCTAAGGGTGTAGGTCGCTCACGCGGCGCGAGGGTTCAAATCCCTCTTTCTCCGTTTCACTGCCAGCAGAAGATATAAGCTTATTCTTTCTTTATATAAAGTAAGAGTAAACACTGCTGTAAAACTTATAGAATTGTTAACAAAGATCTTAACAGAAGATGTTGACAAGGAATAAGAGCTTGTGATACTATAAAGTTCCGCTGGGGACAAGCACTAAACCTAGAGGAAAGAAAAACAAAATAGTTGTTGACAAAGATAATTGCATATGCTATATTAGCAAAGTTGCTGTTGAAGCAAAAGCACAACAAAGCAACCACAACAACACATTGAACATTGACAAATAAATAGTAA
>CAZKGP010000324.1:0-2949 GCA_964552225.1 uncultured Acetatifactor sp. | reverse complement strand
GAACCGTTATTAAAGAGGCTGAAAGCGGTCAGGTAATTACGGATATGTCTGGAGATAATAGAAGAATTGTTTTCTTAAAAGGTGGGAATGGCGGTAACGGTAACCAGCATTATGCAACAAGTACAATGCAGGCTCCCAAATATGCCCAGCCAGGACAACCAGCACAAGCGCTTGATTTACTTTTAGAGCTTAAGGTGATTGCTGATGTTGGTCTTGTTGGATTCCCAAATGTAGGAAAATCCACATTTTTATCACGTGTTACAAATGCACGACCAAAAATTGCAAATTATCACTTTACCACATTGAACCCCAATTTAGGAGTGGTTGATCTAGAAGGAACTAGTGGATTCGTAATTGCAGACATTCCTGGACTAATAGAGGGTGCTTCTGAAGGTGTTGGATTGGGTCATGAATTCCTGCGCCACATAGAACGTACTAAAGTAATCATTCATATTGTAGATGCTGCTAGTACCGAAGGACGTAACCCCATTGAAGATATCTATACTATTAATAAAGAATTAGAATCTTATAATCCTGAAATAGCAAAACGCCCTCAAGTAATTGCTGCAAATAAGATTGATGCTATTTATGAGCAAGACTCTACAGCAATAGAAGAAATCAAGGCAGAATTTGAGCCTAAGGGAATTAAAGTATATGCTATTTCAGCAGTAAGCGGTGAAGGTGTAAAAGAATTACTTTACCATGTAAATAAGTTATTGCTTGATATAAATGAGGACACAACAGTCTTCCCACAAGAATTTTTCCCAGAAATGAACACAAGTTATTCTAACGATCCTTACACTGTAACATACGACGAAGCTGCTGATGAATATATAGTAGAAGGTCCTCGTATTGAAAAAATGCTTGGTTATACTAATTTAGAAAGTGAAAAAGGATTTACTTTTTTCCAAAAATTCTTAAAAGATAATGGTATTCTAACTGAGCTTGAAGAATTAGGTATTGAAGAAGGTCAGACCGTTAGAATGTATGGTTTAAGATTTGACTATTATAAATAAATGTACATGCACTATAGAAAAGTGTAGAAATGAGGAATAATAAATATGACAAGTAAACAAAGAGCATATCTGAAAGGTTTGGCTAACAATATTGAACCCATTTTTCAAGTTGGAAAATCCAGTCTAACCCCAGAAATAACAGAAGCAATTGGAGAAGCCTTTCATACAAGGGAGCTAATTAAAATAGCCGTTTTAAAAAACTGTATGGATGATCCAAAAGAAATTGCTGAGATGTTAGCAGGAAGAACAAAATCACAAGTTGTACATGTTATAGGTAAAAAAATCGTCCTATATAAGGAAAACAAAGACCATAAGAAGATTATTTTACCTAAGGCCTAGTAGTATGTAAGAATGGAGATTTATATGGAATCTAAAAAAGTTGGTATTATTGGTGGAACGTTTAATCCAATACATTTAGGACATTTACTCTTAGCAGAATGGGCGAAAGAAAAAATGACGTTAGATGAAGTTTTATTTATACCTACTGGTAATTCATATATGAAAAAAGATACTCCTATTTTACCAGGAAAAGAACGTCTTCATATGGTCAATCTTGCTATTAAAAACAGAAAAGATTTTATGTCTTCCGACATTGAAGTAAAACGTTCTGGGAATACTTACACATATGAAACTTTGGAAATACTAAAAAAAGATAATCCCAATACTGAGTATTATTTTATAGTAGGAGCTGACTGTTTATTTTCAATTGAAAAATGGGTTCATCCTGAAAAAATCTTAAAAAATTGTACATTGATAGCAGCTACGCGTAGCGACGTACCAATAGAAGCATTAAATCAAAAAGCAGAAGAATTAACAAAACTTTATCAAGGTAATATTCTTCTTATTTCTTTTCCCAATATTGATATTTCTTCTTCTAGTATTAGAGAACGTTTATTAGAAAGAAAAAGTATTCGTTACATGGTACCCGATGATGTCATTACTTACATTGATGAAAAGAATTTTTATATAAACTTGGGAGGAAACATTAATTGATGTTAAAGGCTATGAATGTAGGCAAAATACGAAAATCAATGGAAAAAACATTGGATAATAAACGTTACGAGCACACTCTAGGTGTTGCATATACAGCTGCAGCTCTTGCTATGTGTTATGATGTTAACATTAAAGACGCTGAAATAGCAGGATTATTACACGATTGTGCAAAATGTATTACAAATGAAAAGCGTATTTCTATTTGTGAAAAGCATAATATACCAATTAATGAAATTGAACGTCGCAATCCATTTCTTCTTCACGCTAAAGTAGGTAGCTTTTTTGCATTGGAAGAGTATAATATTACAACCCCTGATATAATTAATGCAATTTTGAACCATACTACAGGTAGACCTGGAATGTCAATGCTAGAAAAAATTGTATTTATCGCTGATTATATTGAACCAAATCGTCGGCAAGCACCAAATCTAAATGAAATACGTAAAATGGCATTTCAAGATATTGATAAAACATTGCTTATTGTATTGGAAGATACACTAAACTATTTAAATCGTATAGATCAAGACATTGATCCTATGACGCAAAAAACTTATGAATATTATAAAAATGTTATAAATGAAAAGAGGTAAGATATGAATAATTCAAAGGAAATGTGCAAAATAGTTCTTGCAGCATTAGAAGATAAAAAAGCAGAAGATATTAAAATAATAGACATCAGTGATGTAACCGTTATTGCAGATTATTTTATTATTGCAGGCGGAAATAACAATAGTCAGATTCAAGCACTTTGTGACAATGTAGATAAAGCTCTTGACCAAGCTGGATTTCATATGAAACAGATGGAAGGCTATGACACAGCAAATTGGGTATTAATGGATTATGGCGATGTAATAGTACACATTTTTGATAAAGAAAATCGTTTACTATACAATTTAGAAAGAATCTGGAGAGATGGTAAAACAATCTCATTAGATGAATT
>CAZKGP010000323.1:0-2954 GCA_964552225.1 uncultured Acetatifactor sp. | reverse complement strand
ATAATTTCTTACGGAAGTTTAAGTCTACAGAAACTTTAACGCCATGCTTTTTAGCAGCAATCAAAGCTTTTTCTGTTAATTCTGCTGCTGAATCAGAAACAGCTGGAGTAATACCTGTAAAGTGGAACCACTCAGCACCTTCAAAAATAGCGTCAAAATCAAAATCAGCTTCTGTTGCAGTAGAAATAGATGCGTGAGCTCTATCATAAACTACTTTTGATGCTCTCATAGCTGAACCAGACTCTAGGAAATAGATTCCAAGTCTTTCACCACATCTTGCGATGTTTTTGGTTGCTACATTATATTTTCTTAATGCTGCTACTGCACATTCTCCAATTTCATTATCTGGTACTGCTGTAACAAATTCCGCATCATGTCCGTAGTTAGCTAAAGATACAGCAACGTTTGCTTCTCCGCCTCCGTAGCATATATCAAATTCATCTGCCTGAATAAATTTCTCATTGTTTGGGGTAGATAATCTTAACATAATCTCGCCCATAGTAATTACTTTTGCCATGTTTAAAACCCTTTCTTTTGAATAAATTTATTTTTTATTATTTTTGTACTAAATGTACTGCAAATCCACCGATTTCTTCTTTAAGATAAATAGCCTTTAATACGCCTTTATCATCTCTCTTTGCAGATTCTTCATTGAATTCTACACCAAGAATGCTTTGTAAATAATTTACTGCTCTTTCAATATAATTGGTTCTGATTGCAATGTGTCCGTTCTTACCAAGGTAAGGAGTTTTCATTACTTCTAATGCACTACCTGCGAAAATAGAGCTGTTTCCAGCTTTAACTGGCATACCGAAAATAAATCCAAATCTATTCGCTGCTTTAGCTGCTTCTTCTTCATTTTCTGCATTTACTCCAACGTGTGCAATTTCAAAGCCTAACATAGTTTTTACTGCTTCTCTTGTTAATTCTTCAATCTTGTCCCATTCGCCAGCATTAATTAAGTCAGCAGGAACCATCCAAGAACCACCACAAGCAATAATCTTGTTGAAACCTAAATAAGAGTTGATGTTTTTAGCATTGATTCCACCAGTAGGCATAAATTTCATATTTACATAAGGAGCTGCCATAGCTTTAATCTTATCTAATCCACCAGACTGCTCTGCTGGGAAAAATTTAACTACATCAAGACCTAGCTCAATTGCCTGCTCAATATCACTTGGACTAGAAGTACCTGGAGTGATTGGAATATTTTTCTCTATACAATATTTAACTGTTTTGGGATTTAAGCCTGGGCTTACGATAAACTGTACTCCTGCTTCAATTGCAGCATCTACTTGAGATTCATTTAATACAGTACCAGCTCCTACACACATATCTGGGAAATTATCTGTCATCGCTTTGATTGCACCAGCAGCAGCGTCTGTACGGAATGTTACTTCTGCACAAGGAAGTCCGCCTGCACAAAGTGCTTTAGCTAGAGGCACTGCATCTTCTACTCTGTCAATTTTTACAACAGGAACAATACCAATTTTCTGAAGTTTTTCTAAAACTGCGTTCATTTTATCCTCTTTCTGCGCCGCTTTTGTTTATACAAGCTTATGATTGCAACGCGGACATAAACTCGTATTTCTATTATTTATAGCTTAGTTTAAGCTAGCACTTCTTTCACTGCATTAGCAATATCATCACATTTACAATTAGCGAAGAATAATTCTTGGAATTTTGCGCCTGATAATGCACCTTTTACTAATTCTCTATCAAGATTTTTAAGTATAGTTACTAAATCTACATGTGTAACTTCTTTAACCTGATCAAGAATCTTCTTATTGCGTTGTTCAGGAACGACTCTATCACGTGGGTATCCACCACCGCCTGGACAGCAGAATAATTTTTCAAAAGTATATTCAAGATTCAATTCTCCACCCCAACCATAACCTTGTGCAAAAGGAAGAGCCACACAGTTACCGTCATTTACCTGTGAAAATAAGTATGCATCCAAAGGTGATGTAACATGTCCACAAAGTACTTTAGGGAAAGAATTACAAGCAAGCATTGCACCCTCACCAGTTCCACAACCTGTAATAACGTAATCAGCTGCGCCAGAGTTAAGTAATACTGCTGCCAAAATACCATTTTGTACATAGGTCAAAGAATTGGAATCCTCTGCACCATACATACCATAATTAATTACTTCATGTCCTAATGGTTCTACTACTTTTTGTAAAGTAGAACAAATAATTTCATTTTTAGCCGCCTGACTATTCTCATTAATTAAAGCTATTTTCATATTAATAACCATGCCTTTCCATTACCTGCAAACTTTGGGTCGCAGGCACATTTTTCACTCACAACAGTCAGCCGCAAACATAACCTGCGACTGACTGAGTTATAGACACCTATGAAGAATGTCTTGAAGAGACATTCTTCGGTGTGGAACTTAGAACTTGTTAGGCGCCGTACTTTGACGCCTTACAAGTTCTTTCCACACTATTATTGAGGCTGTTTTCCAATATATGCTGCAATACCACCATCTACATAAAGAATTAATCCGTTTACAAAATCAGAAGCTTCGGAAGCCAAGAATACTGCTGGTCCCTGTAAATCTTCTGCATCTCCCCAACGAGCTGCTGGAGTTTTAGCAATGATAAACTGATCAAATGGATGTCTGCTTCCATCAGGCTGAGTCTCACGAAGAGGTGCTGTCTGAGGAGTTGCAATATAACCAGGTCCAATACCATTACACTGAATGTTGTATTCGCCATATTCAGATGCAATGTTCTTTGTTAACATTTTAAGACCGCCTTTTGCCGCTGCATAAGCAGAAACAGTTTCACGACCAAATTCAGACATCATAGAACAGATGTTAATGATTTTACCTTGTCTACGTTCCATCATAGAAGGAAGAACTGCTTTCGCTACGATAAATGGACCATTTAAATCAATATCAATTACTTGTCTAAAATCTTTTGCTGCCATCTCATGCATAGGAATAC
>CAZKGP010000322.1:0-2956 GCA_964552225.1 uncultured Acetatifactor sp. | reverse complement strand
ATGAAGGGGAGTTTCGCTAATGTAGGAAAACTGACGGTATTAATTGACACTGATAAAATAGAAAAAATGGCAACGGATAGTTCTTATAGGAAGCAAATAGAAGGTACTATACAGAATGCTACCCTTAAAATGGCCCAACTATCAAGTAATTTAAGTGCTTCTACAAGCAGTGTAACTGCTTTTGGAATGAGCATTAATGAGAAGGGCATGACATCTTTTTTTGCTGTAATAGACAAGTCCCTTGTGGCACAAAGAGAGCGTATTGCTAAAAAGTCCAAGGAAAACAAAGATGCTAAAAAGACAGAAGCTAAAAAAGCGGAGCAAAAAAAGGCAGAAGAGTTATTAGCAGAGAAAAGAAAAACCACTGTAGAGGATAAAAATACAGTTACTTTTACAGCCAATACACCAGAAGAATTATGTAAGCAAATTCAAGATTATGAACTGCTGTTCGGTGATACTATGTATACTGAAGAGGAAGAGGCATTAGGAAAATCTATTGATTATTTTTTATAACAAAAAAG
The DNA here is from genome assembly GCA_964552225.1 of uncultured Acetatifactor sp. Lineage (GTDB taxonomy): Bacteria > Bacillota > Clostridia > Lachnospirales > Lachnospiraceae > Acetatifactor. Next base: position 2,435 of record CAZKGP010000322.1, on the reverse strand, counting down.
AAATACCCCAGATAAATCCTTTTTGATGTTTTTGTATTTAATGACAAAGATAACAAAAAGGATTTTTTTTGAAATTAATTTAAAAATGTCGAAATGTTAAATTATAAAATTTGTAAACTGGAAAATTATAACAACATGACTAATAAATGATGTAAAAAACTGTAATAAAACCAACAATTTTTGTATTATTTCGAAAAAACAGCTATTGTTAAATATTGTTTTGTAAAAAGTAACAAATAATTTGATATTTAACTAATATAATAGTATAATTCAAATGTAAGAACATTTTCTTAAACTCTGCATAAGGAGACCATAGAATGAATAAACAATACAAAAAGTATATTGGCATTCTTATCGCTACTCAAATGTTTACTTGTTTAGTGGTTGCTCTAATTTTCATATATCTATCTAATGATATAAATGCTCGTAATATAGAGAACTTACATATGATCGCGATGGACAATGCAGAAGAGAGCATGGAGATTCGTGTGAATCATGTTATTGAGGAAATTACTGAAAAAAGCATTCATACTGAAGCTGAGTTAGGTGATTTTTTTGATTTTATATTGGAATACTTAGCGCTTACTGATGAACGCACAATGGATAAGTCTGTTTTGAGTTTAATGAACAAAATTGAGACCCTAGAATATGGTAGTGCAATACAGTTAGCCTTATGTAATTCAGTGAACAATAGAATGCTGTTATATAAAGGCGGAGAAATGTCTCATGTTTTAACACAATATTCTATTGACGATGTAAATGAATTATTAAAACCTGCAGTGATACAACGTTCTTTTTCAAAAGGAAATTATTTGATATATATGTTTGCAGAGCAGGAAGACTTAGATGCAATTGTTAAGGAATATATTTATGATAGATTTTATTCTAATACATATGAAGATGGGGACTATATTTGGGTGAACCAAATCTTCAATTTGAAGGGTGGAGATGACTATGCAATGCGGTATCTTTATCCTTTTGACAAAGAAAAAGAAGGGGAATACTTATCTACTAAGACCAAAGATATTAAGGGACAATTTTATAACAAAAAAGAAATAAATGAAATTAGACAGTATGGGGAATCACGGAACACTTATTATGTTGATAATAATGGCAGTGAAGTTGAAATGATATCATATGGTAAATTGTATCAGCCTTTTAATTGGGTAATCGCAACTAGTAGGTCGAAAGAAGATATCTTATTATTTGCGAATGAAATGAAATTTGATACATTAAGTGATATGCGTGTAACTATGGTTGTGTGCTTGTTATTTATGGTGGTTATATTCATTGCTGGTGTTGTTGTCATTTTAAATGCACAAGTTAAATATCGTAAGAATGTTGACATTTATGTTAAAACAGAAACTGAACATGATAACTTAACGGGGGCATATAGTCGCAAATCGGGCGAAGTAATATTGGAAGAATATTATAATCAATCTAAGTATTGCATGACAACACCATTACTAATGATGGTTGATATTGATAACTTTAAAGTAGTGAATGACACCTTTGGTCATGATATGGGAGATGTTGTTCTTAAGAAAATGTCAAAAGCAATCATGAGTAATATAAGAGAAGCTAATCAACTAATCCGTTGGGGTGGAGAAGAATTTGTTATATTATTCAATAATGTAAATGCGATAAATCAATACCAGATTGGGAAAAGGGTATTGAAATGTGTGAGTTCTCAGGTATTTGAATGTAAAAATGAAAAGTTTAGCGTTACAGTTTCAATTGGTGGCTCTTATTTTGATAATGAAGATAAGGAATATGCACAAGCTTTAAAGCGTGCTGATCTTGCACTTTATAACTCCAAAAAAACTGGGAAAAATAAGTATACTAGTTATGATGACATAAAATAACATAAAATAATAAGGCAGTGGTTTAAATAACTACTGTCTTTTTCTTTAGTGGTAAGATCGTACAAATAGATAAGAGAATGTTTTCATTTAGAAGTGAATAACTTGTTAAAGATAGGTTAATTAATTGAAGTATATATTTTTAAAATATATAATAAAATAAGGTAAATTTGTAAAAAAGGAGGGTAATGGTAATTAAGCTATAAAACTAAATAAAACATGAAAAGGAGTAAGTAGCAATGGATTCAACGACAATATCTATTATCATTTCAATTGTAATATCATTTCTTGCATTTCTATTAGCGTTTTGGCTCTATAATTGGGTGAAAAAGCAACCATCCTCGAATGTCAAAATTGCAGAAATAAGTGGATATATCCAAAAGGGGGCCGCCACATTTTTAAATAAAGAATATATGGTTTTGTTTAAGTTTTGTGGAGTTATGTCACTGCTTATTTTACTTTTTCTGCCTATACCAATTTGGAAAGGTAATATATGGACTAATATTCAAATGGCAATATCATATGCCTTTGGTACAATCTTTTCTGCTATTGCAGGCAAAATAGGAATTGTAG
>CAZKGP010000321.1:0-2974 GCA_964552225.1 uncultured Acetatifactor sp. | reverse complement strand
ATGCAACAGCAATAGATGCAACGGGTCTTGCTGACAAAAATCCGATTGCAAATGGCACTAGTTATGATAACGGATATTTTATAACATTCGGAACTGAAGCTACACCACCTGACTTACCTATAACTATTGTACAGAGAATAAATTCGGATCAAAAAACTACCTCTGTGGAAGTAGGTAAAGCAGAATCTAGTGGACTAAAATTTACAGTAACAGGTACTGCAAGTGCTACTATAAAAATGAGTAGTAATAGTGGCTCTAATACCTCAGCCGTGGGATTATTAAATGGGGAAGGAGCTATGATTCCTAATAAAGAAAATATTACTACAATTAAAGGTACTGCAGAAGTTACCTTAACATATGAGAATCTAGCTGCTGGTACATATTATATTGTTTCGCCAGAAGATAATAATAATAAAAGAGGTGCAAGACTTTATTCCGCTACAGTAGTAGAACTTGTTAGTGGAACCAAGCCTCCAAGAGCAGACTGGAGTACAGTAATTGCACCAACAATTAGTACAATTAATGTTGGTCAATCTGATATAGTAGTTAACTTTGATGCGTTAATTGGATATGATGGAGCTGATAGAGTGCGTGTTGATATGATGAATCAAGAGGGAATAGTTGTCGATGCTAGAACATCTGCAGTTGAAGGTACTAATGGTTCTGTGACATTTGTTCCTAAGGCTTCTGGCGTTTATACTTTTGTTGCTTCTGCAATTAGAGCAGATCATGAAGAAAAGGCAAGCGCACCTGTGACAGCAGATCATTTTTCTCTTCCGCTGACTAAACCTTACGTAAGCGGTGCAAGTAATCTAGGAAAAGGTGATGTGACAGTTATTTGGGAAGCCGTGACAGAGGCAGAAAAATATAGAATTACCATAAAAGATAATAACTCTTTTAGTCAAGAAACCACAGAAACAGAAACAATAATAAAAGGTCTTACTATTGGTGAAACATATACCATTGAGGTTGTGGCAATTCGTGGTGGAGATGAATCCAAAGCTGGAACCAAAGAGATAACAGTAAAAGACGTATTAGAAAGAACATGGATGTTCGCTGCATTTGGTGATAGTACAAGTGTGTCAAAAAATTCTTATGAAGGGGATGCAAAAGACGGAAGCGTACGAATAATTAGTAAAGGCGGTGGCGGTAAGATTGTACCAGGCTCTACTGATGGAATAGGATTTCATTATACTAAGTTAAATGCTGCGGAAGATAATTTTACCTTAAAAGCCAAAGTAAAAGTTAATTCATGGAAACTTTCAAATGGTCAGGAAGGCTTTGGATTAATGGTAAGTGATGCGGTAGGTACGCATGGTGACAGTAATAGTTTTTGGAATAACTCATATATGATTAATGCTACCAAAGTTGAATATCTATGGGATGCCGATGAGGGCAAGGTATCTAATGTTGGTGATAAGATTATAATGAAACAAGGAATTGGTGCACAAGAAAAAATAGGTGCAACGGGACCTAATACTGATGTTGCTAATTTTAAGCAGTCAATGACCCCCTTAGAGACTAGTTGTGGACCAAAAGGAACAGGAACTTACAACATTATTGGTGGATACGAAGAACCAGTAGAGGGAACCATAGAAAATCCTATGACAGAATTTTATTTTGAACTTACACGTAATAATACAGGATATCTAATGAGTTATACTGATGCAAATGGTCAAACTACTTCAAAATTATACTATGATATTGAAAGAGATAATTTAAATGTAATTGATCCTGAAAATATTTATGTTGGATTTTTTACAGCAAGAAATGCAGATATTACATTTAGTGATATTGAATTAACCACAATTAATACCAAAGATGATGCACCTGCTGAAGGAAGAGAGATTGTAGAAATCGCTCCTAATTATCAGATTACCAGCGCAAGTACATCTAATAACGCTGCATACAATTTGGTATTTAAAGGCAATGCAGATGGTAAAATTACAGTAACTACAGAAGATGGAACTATAATAGCACAAAATGAAGAAGTGAAAGCAGATCAAGATTGGAATAAAACGATTACTCTAAAAAGAGGTACTAATAAGTTGTCTATCACTATGACGCCAAATGCTGGTTTCAAACCAAGTGAATATGAAGTGCTTACAAGCTATGAACCCAAAACACTTACTCATACAGTAGTATTTGAAAGTATTGAAGGTAAAAATATCTATGTTTCACCAACGGGAACATCAAATGGTGATGGACGTAAAGCCAATCCAATGGATATTTATACTGCAGTTAAGTATGTTTCTCCTGGACAGACAATTGTATTAGAAGGTGGACATTATAATTTATCAAGTACTGTAAGGGTTGAACGTGGTATCAATGGTACTAGTGAACAGATGATTACTATGATGGGAAATCCTAATAGTGCAACTAGACCTGTATTAGATTTTGGCAGTAAATGCGCAGGTATGGTATTAGCAGGAGATTATTGGTATTTTAAAGATTTTGATGTAACCAAATCTTCTAATGCACAAAAAGGTGTTCAGATATCGGGTAGTTATAATGTAGTAGATAGAGTAGATGCATACTATAACGGTAATACTGGTATTCAGATTAGTAGATACTTATCTTCTGATGGTTTTGATAAGTGGCCATCTAACAACTTGATTTTGAACTGTACTTCTTATGGTAATGCAGACAGAGGTTATGAAGATGCAGATGGATTTGCAGCAAAATTAACCATTGGCGAAGGTAATGTATTTGATGGTTGTATTGCATATAATAACGCAGACGATGGTTGGGATTTATTTGCCAGAGTAGATACTGGTATCATTGGTAAAGTAGTAATCAAAAATAGTGTTGCATATAACAACGGATTTTTGATGGATGGTACAAGTGCAGGTAATGGTAATGGATTTAAATTAGGCGGTAGTAGCATTACTGGAAAGCATGAACTAATTAACTGTGTGGCATTTAATAATAAAGCCAAAGGAATTGATTCCAATAGTTGTCCTGATATTTATGT
>CAZKGP010000320.1:2757-2979 GCA_964552225.1 uncultured Acetatifactor sp. | reverse complement strand
AGTCTTATTGAAGAAGGTGAAAAAATGCGCATAAAAGGGCATGAAGCACACTTTGAGCTCATTCAAAAAGAAGCATCAGGTGAAAGCGTTGAAGCAAACCTTTTATTAATCCATGCTGAAGATCAACTTATGGCTTCAGAAACAATTAAAATTTTAGCCGAAGAAATTATTGAAAACTTAAAACGTATTGTGGCTTTAGAAACACTTGTTCAAAACCTTCCT
>CAZKGP010000320.1:0-2747 GCA_964552225.1 uncultured Acetatifactor sp. | reverse complement strand
CTTAGGAAGACAAAGGAAAAGATAGCGTTTTCAAACTTGCTATAATTTGATTGTAGAAAGGAAAGGTTACTTATGAAACGTATTTATTTATTTTGTAACGCTGGTATGTCAACAAGTTTACTCGCCAGCAGAATGCAACAAGTGGCAACAAAGCATAATTTACCCATCGAGGTTAAAGCATACTCAGATGCGAAGATGGATGCCATTGTGAGCGAATTTAATCCAGACGTTATTTTATTAGGACCTCAAGTTAAATATAAATATGAGGAGACTAATACCAAATATGGAGATAGAATTCCAGTCGAGGTTATCAACCTTGAAGATTACGGTAATGTAGACGGGGAACGTGTCTTAAAACGTTCAATCTTACTGATGAAACAAAAAGGAGCAAAATAATGTTTGATAAATTCTTTAATTGGCTAGAAACAAAGATGGCCCCAATCGCTGAAAAACTGACAACTAACAAAGTCTTAATCGCGATTCGTGATGGTTTCTTGATTTCTACACCTTTAATTATTGTCGCATCAATCTTCTTATTACTCGCTAACTTTCCAGTTAACGGCTATTCAGAATTTGTTGCTAGATTCTTTGGGGAAGGTTGGGAAGCACACTTAGGTGTTGTATCACGTGCAACCTTCAATATTATTGCACTATTAAACGTATTGGGTATTGGTTACTCATACGCAAGACAACTCGAAGTTGAAGCCATCTCAGGTGGTGTGTTAGCTTTAGTATCATACTTAATTTTGACACCATCAAACCACATCATTGAAGATGCAACTTTCAACGGATTTACATTCAAAAACTTAAACTCAGAAGGACTCTTCTTAGCGATGATTACAGCACTTGTGGCAGTACGTATCTTTGCATACTTCACACACAAGGGATGGGTCATTAAATTACCAGATGGTGTACCACCAGCAGTAATGGGATCCTTTGCGGCTTTAATTCCAAGTATGTTTGCGATGGTATTCTTCTTTGCACTAAGAACAATCTTCACACTCTCATCATTTGGAACAGCACAACAATTTATCTTCGTCTTACTTCAAACCCCACTCATGGGCTTTGGTGAAAGTAAATTCTTTGAAGTTATTTACCAATTCTTCTCAACCTTATTCTGGTTCTTTGGAATTAACGGACCTGCTGTAACAAACACAGTCTTCAGTCCAATTCACCACGCAATGACACAAGCAAACCTTCAAGTATTTGATGTGAGCGGTTATGCAGGCGCATTCCCATACATCTTCACTGGACCATTCTCAGACTTCTTCGGAAACTATGGTGGTGGCGGTAGTACCTTGTCACTGGTTATCTTAATGGTCACAATGGGTCGTTCACAACGTATGAAACAACTTGGAAAATTATCACTCGTTCCTGGAATCTTCGGAATTAACGAAATGATCGTATTCGGTTTACCAGTCGTATTAAACCCAATCATCTTGATTCCATACCTCTTAGTACCTGTGATGAATATTGCACTATCAACACTGGCTACTGTCGTAGGATTAATCCCTTATACAACAGGGGTCACACTGCCATGGACAACACCAATCTTTATTTCAGGTTATTTATCAACCGGAAGTATTGTTGCAAGCTTCTTCCAACTTGGACTTCTAGCACTGGGATGTTTAGTATACTACCCATTCTTCAGAATCCTTGATAAGAACTATCTTGCAGAAGAAAACAAACCAAAAGAAGAAATCACAGATGAATTAGATGAAATCTCATTCGACGATTTATCATTTGATGATCTTTAATCTAAAATAAAACCGATTCAAGACAGCTTGTGATTTAACATGGGCTGTCTTTAAATTTTATAAAGGAGAAAAAACTTATGAAAGTATTATTATTCTATGATCAAACCCAAGCAGGCGCTGGTGGTAAAGAAAGACCAAACGTTCCTTTAGCAATTGAAAAAGGTGGGATTGGTTCATACCATATGTTTGAAAAAAACCTCAAAGACATTGATGCAACCGTCCTTGCGACGATGTATGTAGGTAATGGTTATTTCTTTGATAATGAAGAAGAAGTCACAAGAAAAATTGCAGCCATGACTGAAAAACTTAAAGCGGATGTTGTTTTATGTGGCCCTTGCTTTGATTATCAAGACTACGCAAAAATGTCAGCCATTGTTGCCAAAACCATTGAAGAAACAACAGACGCAAAAGCAATCGTCATGTGTTCAAAAGAAAATGAAGAAACCATCAACACCTATAAAGATGAAGTGACCATTGTTAAAATGCCTAAAAAAGGTGGTACAGGACTTAAAGAATCATTTTCAAACATGACACACGTCTTAAAAGCAAAACATGAAGGAGAATCAAAAGATTCATACGCATCTTTTGTCTACTAAGAAAACTATGGAAACACTCAAAAAACTCAACAGCTTACCTGGTGTATCAGGAGATGAAAAAGATGTCAGAGACTTCTGCATCGAAGTCTATACAAATTATGACTTAGAACTCATCAGTGATCGCTTAGGCAGTATCTTTGGTAAAAAAAGTGGCAACTCTGATTTAAATGTCATGATCTCTTCAAACTTAGATCAAATTGGTTTGATGATATCTGATATTGAAAAAGATGGACTCCTCACATTTATCCCAATTGGCCCTGTAGATATGAAATTTTTAGAAGGTGAAGCTGTCATACTCCTTTCTAGAACTCATGAAAAGTCACTTGGGTATGTTGTAAAGAAAAACGATAAGCTCTTTATTGATGCAGGCTATACTTCAAAAGAAATGGCCTTA
>CAZKGP010000319.1:0-2984 GCA_964552225.1 uncultured Acetatifactor sp. | reverse complement strand
AGGTTCTAAACATTTTGCATAAGGACTTCTCACCAGCGTCCTCTCTCTTTGATGCTCTATGTCTGTACTATTCCTCTTCACAGTCATATGTTTTATAACTATATATGTATCGATTCTAATGTAGGAGATGTGGATTTGTCAAGGTGTATTTCAAAAACGTGGAACATTAAAATAACTTTGGATATAAGATTTTCTCACCTAAATATTAACATACCAAGGTGAGAAAACCGCCAACATAATCGTAATCTAGCGATGTATGTTGTTTACTTAATCCTTTTGTGGATTAAATTCTTCTTTATATTTGCTTCTTTCTAACTCTGGAATCTTGAGAGCATCCATCGCCTGTTCAAGAGACCAATTCATACTTTCCATCAAGTTTTTTATGGATATAGTTTTACCTAATGTTTCACCTATTATTTCGCCTTCACGCCTACCTTTTTCCACACCTTGCTCAAATTCATCTTCTCGTATTGCACGTATTATTTTTTCTTCATCATATTCAAAGATACTCATTTTGATTGCCTCACTCCTATTCTTACGTAGGAAATCTGACAAGATTCCTTCCCTAATGCATTCATCCACAGCTCGCTCTACAGCGGCCGATAGTTTCATACTTCTCTGGTGTAAGCGTACGCGATCTACGTACTCCGCATACTCTTTTAATGCCCTACACTGATTCAGTAGTTCCTGATTATTTCCGCAGTTTATGTTTAAAACTTGTACTTTTAATTCTAACTCAGGTTCTTCTACCGTCTGCTTAAATGCATTAGATAACCGTAGCATTTGTTCTGCAGGCTGTTCTTCTTTACCATTGTAAAATACTACAAATCTAGGTGTTGGTATCTTTACCAATCTAGAATAATATAAGGGTATACCCTCTAATAGCTTTTCGTATTCTCTAGCAATATACTGTAGAAATCGCAAGGGCATATTGGGATTAAAGCTACTTTGATGCTCATACATATTCAAGTAAAAATCTAGTATAAATGCCAAATCATTTTTCATATTTATGTATATGGCATTTTCTAATGTGACTACTTCTAGTTCTTCTGGATTGTCATAACGGGTTCCGTTTAACGCGTTATAAAGGCTTAATAGATTCTCCTTGTCTTGAAAAATCATCCGAAATAATCTGTCCTTATACTTTCGCTGTACATAAACGTCCCCTTGATCAGAGCCTTGCTCTTTTGACTGCTTTTGTTCTTTCATATCTAATTTTCCTCCTTGTGCAGGAGGTCTTCTCAGAAATCTCCTGCTTTCTAAAATAATGGGTTAGAAAAGCATGAATTTTCTGACTTGAATTAGATTTCATTTAGAAAGGCTAGGTGCCTTATGAACTCGTATCCATGATGGGTTACGAGATAAGAAAATATGCTTTGATATGATAGTAGCATGAGGGACAATAGATTGCAATACGCATTTTGGTTACTCTGGATAAATGCACTTAATCTGATGTTTCTCAAAATATGCCAGCCATATATCATCTGGTTTCACGTCTGTAACGATGGTGGTTACTTGACTCATCTCGCAAAGTTTAGAAAATGCGATTTTATCGAATTTAGAGTGATCAATTGCAAAAATTGCTTCTTGAGCTGATTTCAGCATAACTTGTTTGGCTTGAGAAAAAAGTTCATTTCCATCTGTAATACCTTTTTCTTGATGGATTCCTTTACAGGAGAGAATCGCTTTTTCTGCATGGAAGCTGCTGATCCCTTCTACTGTTCTAGGGCCTACTAAAGCTAGATAGCCCTCTTCTAAGTTACCCCCTGAGCAGATAATATTCCAATCGGAAACATCAGAAAGTTCAATTATAATTTCAATAGAATTGGTTATTACTGTAAGGTTTTCTTTATCTTTTAAGGCTTTTGCAACAAACACAGCGGTAGAGCTAGCATCTAAAATAATATGCTCTCCATTAGAAATCTGTGCTGCTACCAAATCTGCAATTCTTTGCTTGCCAGCCACATTTTCCTTTTTTCTTACATTAAAGGGCATGTCAATATTGGTGGTTTCGTTTAAAACGGCACCACCATAGCTCTTGATTGCAAGACCTTCTTTTTCCATCTTCTCCAAGTCTCTTCGTATGGTTTCTTCGGAAACATTATATTCTTGACTTAATTCACTCACTACAACACTTTTTTCTTCTTGTAGCTTTTCTAAGATAAGATTTCTTCTTTCAAGTGCTAACATTTTCTTGCCTACTTTCTATATGAATCTGTAGTTCTGTGATACGTTCACCTTGTTCTTCTGTTAGGTGAATATCAGCCCAAAGCAATTCCAATATAGGGCCTTTGGGAACTAGATTATGTTCTTTTGCATAAGCTAGAAGCATGGGAATATATTCATCATTATTCTTATATCCCCCTTGATAACTGACGGTAAGATAAGTTCCTCCCGCCAAGCTGTCTGCACCGCTTTTATCTATTATAAAAACATCAGTATAATAACTATAATCTCCGGTTTTAACTTTGTCCAGCGGAATCATGGAGCCAATGCGGTTGTTGCCAATAAGGTAGAGAGTCTCTTGATTCTTATTCAATAACTGCTTAATAAGCAAGTCCATTTCCACATCTTGTTTATAACCTTTATGAATAATATGACATTTACGCATCGGTATCTTTTTTTGTTCGATGATACCAAAAGGTTGCATCATGGCATCTTCTATATTTTCTAAACGTTCTTCAATATTTTCCTTTAATTCTTCTAGAGTTTGTATTTTCTTGGTAATTCGGGTAAACTCTTCTTCTAACATGCATTTAGTAGAGAAAAGGCTTCGATTGTCTAAATATTCTTTTATTTTATCCATTGAAAAACCTAATTCCCGCAAATCACGAATTACATTTAGTCTCCACAAGTCATGTATATGATACATGCGGTAATCATTGGTGTCTCTTTTGGGATTCAGGATACCAAGTTTTTCATAATATCGTAAAGAATCTGTTCCGATGTTATATAATTTTGCAATTTCGCCTATTCTATAGTAT
>CAZKGP010000318.1:0-2998 GCA_964552225.1 uncultured Acetatifactor sp. | reverse complement strand
TGGCGAGAGCTATTGGACTTGGATATCCAGGAGGCCCTAAGATAGATAAATTAGCAAAGGAAGGAAATCCTGATGCCATACATTTTCCTAGAGCTAAAATAGAAGGGAATCCATATGATTTCAGCTTTAGTGGACTCAAATCAGCAGTGCTCAATTACTTAAATGGATGCCAGATGAAAGGTGAGCCCATATGTGAAGCGGATGTAGCTGCTTCTTTTCAAAAAGCTGTTATTGAAGTTTTGGCGGATCATTCTTTGCATGCAGTGAAAGAATATGGGGTACAAAAATTTGCAATTGCAGGCGGCGTTGCTTCGAACTCCTCTCTGCGAATGGCATTAGAAGAAGAATGTAAACGTTTGGGAATTCAGTTCTACTACCCATCACCTATTTATTGTACAGATAATGCAGCAATGATTGGAGTGGCGGGCTATTATGAATATAGTAAAGGGGTTCGTAGCGGTTATGATTTAAACGCAGTACCAAACCTTAGATTGGGAGAACGATAAATTGAAGGATAAAAACATTGGGATACTATTGGCTGGTGGAAGTGGCAAGCGCATGGGATCAGCAGTGGCTAAACAATATATGCTATTAAATGAAAAGCCTGTTATCTGGTATGGATTGCAGGCTTTTGAGCAGTCGCCTATTATAGATGAAGTCATTTTAGTAACAGGAAATGAAGACATTATTGATGTACAAGAAAATATTGTAAATAAATATGGATTCTCAAAAGTAAAAGCTGTTATTGGCGGGGGAAAAGAGCGTTATTTTTCTGTTTATAATGCGCTTTCAACAATTGTAGAACGTGAGGACTGGATTGCCATTGAAAATAGCTATGTATTTATTCATGATGGGGCTCGTCCTCTCTTAACGCAACAAATAATAAATGATACTTATAAGGCGGCAGTTGCCCACAAAGCTTGCTGTGCTGCAGTACCAGTAAAGGATACCATAAAAATTGCAAATAAAGATGGATTTGCAGTAGAGACACTTGACCGAAGTAGTCTATATACAATTCAAACTCCTCAAGTGTTTCAAATGAAACTAATATGGGAAGCTTATGAAATGTTAGTGTCCAAGTTACCTGAAGTGGAGCAAAAGGGTATTACAATTACTGATGACGCAATGGTAGTGGAGACAATGTTGGAGTTTTCAGTAAAATTAGTTCCCTCCTCTTATAAAAACATAAAAATAACCACCCCCGAGGATATGGAGGTGGCTTTAGGTTTTTTAAAACTTAAATAAATTAATTACATTTACCGTATAGGTGACCAGAATATTCATGAAACATGGTTTCCTCAATTTTCTTTAAGAAAACAGTTACATCATTTTCACCGAATACAAATTCAAATTGAACTGAACCAATAGATGTATCGATAATATAGACCTTAATATAAAAGGTGTCTGGTGCCAACCACACAGCACTGGTAGCACACGTCATATTATAATTTGGGAACTTACCTTTTTCACAAGTTTCAAATCCAAAAGGAATTTCACAAGTGGTGCCTTGCAATGAATAGGTAAGATAACCAGAACCCTGAGAGAAGGTAAGCTTCATAGAATCAAAACCTTGCTCATTATGTTCAAAATAATATGTTTTGCCATCAATTATATCTTTCATATTATGTTGTGCCGTATTTATTACGGGACAACGTTTTTTAACGGGTGTTAAAGATAAAGTACCAAGTCTTTCCTGTAATAAATCATACCATTTATCTTCATCACCATTTTGATTCTGTGAACTAGTGGAGTCTTTTAGTTGAGGCAGAATTTCTTCATAAAAACAATTATAAATCAAATCATTGCCACCACCAGTACCTTGGGTATCGGCAGTCGTAACTAATATCATATCGTAATCAGGAAGACACAGTGCTAACTGTCCGCCCATTCCATAACATACAAAACCATTATGAGAACTTCTCCAAACTTGATATCCATAACCTTGAGTTTCGCTTATGATACCGTTGGATAAGGTGGTGGGAGTTAAATTAGATGTCATTTCTTGGATAAATTCTTTAGGAAATAGTTGTTTGTCGTTCCATTTACCTTCTTGCATTAATAGTTTACCTAAATTTAAGATATCTCTAGGAAGGACCATAAGTCCACTTCCATTTTGAGGTTCTTTGAATTGATTCTCTATTACAAAGGATTCTTTGGACCATCCCATTTCATCAAAGGCTTTTACTCTTAAATAATCAAGCACAGATTTCTGGGTTAATCGTTCTACTAACATTCCGAGTACATGGGTGGACGAGGTATCATAATGGAATACCGTTCCTGGTTTATGTGTAGGAGGGGTTACAAAAAAGCTTTTTACCCATTCCATATCTGCATTGTGCTTATAAGTGGTTGAGGCATGACAAGTGCGCATCATTAACATGTTGCGTATTGTCATTGAGGAAACCCAGGGATGCACATTTTCTGGTAACAAATCCGGGAAATAATCTACGATAGCATCATCTATTTTAATGAGCTTTTCTTCTATTAATAAAGAGATTGCTAATGCTGTCAATGTTTTGTTAATGGAAAACATACGATGCATGGTCTTGTCCGTATATGGAGCATAATATCCTTCTGCAATTAACTTACCATTACGCATCAGTAATAAACTATGCATATTTACTTGATAATGTTCAAGTCGATCTAAAAAACGTAAAATTGATTGAGAAGATATTCCAACTGATATTGGTGAAGTTATTTCTATATTATTGTTCATAGTTTTTATGTGACAACTCCTTTAGCTTGGTTGTGATTTGTTGGCATTTGCTTCCTGCATACTGCTAGGGGTAACACCGAAGGTCTTCTTAAAAACACGACGGAAAGTAGTAGGATTATTGTATCCAACTTCCAGATATAAATCACTTAGGTTAATATTAGTTTCTTGTATCAAGCGAGAGGCTTCCCTCATTCTTATATTTTCTAAATAGGTGGAGAAGTTTACACTCGTTTTTTCTTTAAACATATGAGAGAAATAACTCTCGGATATCTGAAATTCATC
>CAZKGP010000317.1:0-3023 GCA_964552225.1 uncultured Acetatifactor sp. | reverse complement strand
CTTTCATGCTTTCAAAAACTGTTTATGGTCTCATCTCCATAGAAAAAAGGTCTGCCAATATACCTTAGGGGGAAAACCTTATGACGGGAGCCATAAGATAAAAGTGCAAAATATAATTACTATTCATGGCCAATGTAATTAGGGATATATCGTTCTCAACTAATTACAGGAGGTAGCTTATGACATTCGCGAAAGTTAAACAAGACCTACTTCAGGATATCGTCTTAACTAATTGACATGATGTCGGGGTCAAAAGGTATCTTGCCATTGATTCACGGTTACACCAAAAGCAGGTCAAACCGTGTTACTTTAATCCAACCGATGTGTAAGAAGCAGTCATAACCATTCCAAAGAGCCCCGTTAAAAAACGTCGGCACTTGATTTCACCAAGTCGCAGATGCAGGTGAAATCTTAGTACCGCTACGTTTTTTGCCGAGCGGGAGCGTGGGCGAATGGAATGGTTATGACTGCTTCGTAACATTCCGATTCCCCATTCTAACCAATTAATTTACATTGATTTCTGTTGTATGGGAAAATATAGTGTGATAGACTAAAATTAGATTTTAATATAATAAAAAAAGAAAGATGTGGGTGGAGATGAAACTAAATTACAAGAGAACTTTTTTTATTGGTCTAGCTTTTTTAAGTATTTGTAGCTTTTGGCAAATATATGACAACATAATTCCTTTGATTTTACAGAATACATTTCATCTAGGGGAAACTGTTACGGGAGTTGTTATGGCACTAGATAATGTATTTGCATTGTTTTTACTCCCATTGTTTGGTTCGATATCGGATAAAGTAGATACTAAGTTTGGAAAAAGAATGCCGTTCATTATAGTAGGAACGATCTTCGCAGTCTTTTTTATGATGCTATTACCAGTAGCAGACAATAGGGAAAGCCTTATCTTATTTATTGGAGCATTATTTTTCACCCTTTTGGCAATGGGATTTTATCGTTCCCCTGCTGTGGCATTGATGCCGGATTTAACCCCCAATAAGCTTCGCAGCAAGGCCAACGCTGTTATCAATTTAATGGGTGCCGTTGGTGGTGTATATGGTCTTATTATGATTAAGCTATTGGTAGGTAAAGATGCTCGTCCAGACTATTTGCCCTTATTTGCTAGTGTGGCGGCATTGATGGTAATTGCAGTAGGTATTTTAGTGATTACCATTCGAGAAAATAAACTTAGAAAAGAACTGGCACCTATATTAGAGGAACCTGATAATACGAATACTGAAGTCAAAACAAAAATAGTACTTCCCAAGGACGTAAAGCAAAGTATGATTTTTATGTTACTATCTATTTTCTTTTGGTTCACAGCCTATAATGCAGTAACTACAGCTTTTTCTCGCTATACTAAGGTGGTATGGAAGATGGAAGGCGGAGGTTTTGCTGATTGCTTAATGGTGGCAACCGTTGCAGCAATTATCAGCTATATACCAATCGGTTTTATTTCAAGTAAAATCGGCCGTAAAAAAACCATAATGGGCGGAGTATTGTTAATGGCAGCATGTTATGGGGCAGCCATTGGGGTAGGGCATTATCATTTTATAATTAATGTAGCATTTGCCTTAATTGGTATTGCATGGGCGGCTATAAATGTGAATTCTTATCCTATGATAGTTGCAATGGGAAAAGGCAGGGATATTGGTAAATTTACAGGTACATACTATTTCTTTTCTATGTTTGCACAGATTATAACCCCTGTACTATCAGGATTTTTACTGGAAAATGTGTCTTATAGAACATTGTTCCCATATGCCATGGTATTTTCATTGCTGGCATTTTTTACTATGACACAAGTGAAACATGGCGATGTGAAGCCGTCAAAAAAGGAAAGTATATTAGATAATTACGATGTAGAAGACTAAAGAAAGCATAGGAAAACGTAATGAATGGCTTAGATTTGGCAATAATGCTGCTGTATGTGTTGGGTGGAATTATAGTAGGGATAATAATATTATATTTGTTAATGATAATGCCGAGAATGCTTCATAAAGCGAACGCTTCGGAATTTATAAAGGTACTGTATGCTCATAGAGGGGTGCATGATAACAAAACAGATGCACCTGAGAATTCCATGTTGGCCTTTCAGAAAGCAGTAGAGAGTGGATTTGGAATAGAATTAGATATTCAATTAAGTAAGGATAATATTCCTGTGGTATTCCATGATGAAACGCTAACTAGGGTTTGTGGTGTGAATCGAAAAGTGAGAGATTGCACCTTTGATGAATTACAGCAGTATACATTATGTAATTCATCAGAGAAAATCCCTCTATTTGCAGATGTACTACAAGAAATAAATGGGAAAGTTCCACTAATTGTTGAACTAAAGATTCCCTCTGTAGATATATCTCTTTGTCCTATCGCGGACAAGCTGTTGAGAACATATAATGGACAGTACTGTATTGAATCATTTAATCCCTTAGGCGTTCACTGGTATCGTCGTAATCATAAAAAGATTATGCGTGGACAGTTAGCGGATGCTTTTCATAAAGAAAAAGAGTACAAAGGTATCTTATATTTTATATTGGAAAATTTATTGCTCAATTTTGTGACAAAGCCAGATTTTATAGCATATAACCACAAACATCATAAAATGTTTTCGAGAGTATTATGTCATAAACTGTATCGTAATACAGCTGCGGCATGGACAATTAAAAGTGAAGATGAGTTGTTGGAAGCCAAAAAATATTTTGATATTTTTATTTTTGATAATTTCGTTCCACAAAAAATGGGTGAGGAATAAAGTGATGACGATTTATAAATTATAAAATAGAAAAATGTAAAATGTAAACGCTTACATGGGTACAAAGTACTAGACAACATGTTTAATCAATGAGATAATATGTTGTGCAGATTAAACAAAAATATGGAGTGTGTCAAAAGTTTGACAAAATCGCTTGATATTCATTTGGTACATTGTTACAATGGCATACAGAGTTCAAAATAACTCTTTTATGGGTTAGATTTAAAATGCTATAGAACGTATTTTGAGTCAAGGGGTTTATTTTTTTGT
>CAZKGP010000316.1:0-3050 GCA_964552225.1 uncultured Acetatifactor sp. | reverse complement strand
GAGTTGGCGCTGGAAAATCTGAAATATTAGATTTTATAAGTAAACATTATAAATGTAAGATATATTTGGCAGATCAAGTTGCTCATGAGTTAAAAGAACCAGGTCAAATATGTTATAATCAACTGGTTGAACTTATGGGAGAGGGGATATTGGGGGAAGATGGTCGGATTGACCGTAGTATTATGGCCTCTTATATTTTTATTGATAATTCATTGCTTCAAAAGGTAAATGAATTGGTTCATCCTGCAGTTCAGAACTATCTTCTAAATAAAATAGAAGAAGCTCAAAATAATCCTGAGATAGAATTGTTTTTTGTTGAAGCTGCACTTTTGATTGAAGCAGGTTATAAAGACATTTTGGACGAGATATGGTATATTTATGCCAATGAAACAGAGCGTGAGAAGCGCTTAAGAAAAAGTAGAGGATATACACCTGAAAAAATAGCCAATATTATGGAAAAACAATTATCAGAAGAGGCATTTAGAAATGCTTGTGACTTTGTAATTGATAATAGTGGCTCTTTGATGGATAGTTATAAAAAGATAGAACAAAAACTGGAGGCTTTTACATGGCGAGATTAGCGGAAAATCAAAGTGATATAGTATTTGGATTAGACATTGGTACTAGAAGTATTGTTGGTACGGTGGGCTATCAGCAGGAGGATGGTTTTCGTGTAATGGCTCAATGTATTAAGGAACATGAAACTCGCGCGATGATAGATGGTCAAATACATGATATTGCCAAGGTTGGAGATGCCATACGACAAGTAAAGGAAAACCTAGAAGGTAAAATTGGACAGAAATTAAGAGAGGTTTGTATTGCTGCAGCTGGGCGTGTGCTTCGAACAATAACCATTACCATAGAGGAAGAATTAGAAGAAGAAAAAGAGATTACATCAGAGGATGTATATTCCTTGGCAACTTTGGGTGTAGAAAGAGCATATGAAGAATTTACGAAAGTAAATGATATTGATATGAAGTTTTACTGTGTAGGTTACACACCTATGCGGTATTATATGAACGATTATCAAATTGGTAATCTGGAAGGTCATAAGGCCAAAAAGATTGGAATTGATCTGATTGCTACTTTTTTACCAGATGATGTTGTAGATGGATTACATAAAGCTGTTGAAAGCGCTGGATTATATGTTGCAAATCTTACATTGGAGCCTATTGCAGCAATCCAAGTAGCTATACCAGAAAAATTCAGAATGCTAAATATTGCATTGGTTGACGTAGGTGCTGGAACCAGTGATATCTCCATTACACAAGGAGGTACGATTACTGCGTATGGAATGATACCTATTGCGGGAGATAGCTTAACAGATATTCTTGTACAGCATTGTTTGGTAGAGTTTGATGTTGCTGAACAGATTAAGCAGCAAGCAAGACAGCAAGACACCATAGAATACTTGGATATTTTTGGGTTGCCACAAACAATAACCTCAAATGAAGTTCTTGCGTTATTAGAGGATAATATACACAATATGACGAAGCCTGTTGCAGATTGTATACGAGAATTAAATGGCGATAAAGCAGTAAGTGCAGTATTTGTAGTAGGTGGTGGTGGTATGATACTTGGTTATACCGAAGCGCTATCAAAAGAGTTGGGAATTGTCAAAGAACGAGTAGCTATTCGTGGTGAAGAAGTACTGAAAGATATTGTATTTGAAAATGAGAACCCAATCAAAGATTCATTGATGGTTACTCCAGTAGGTATTTGCCTTTGTTATTATCAGCAAAGTAATAATTTCATTTTTGTTTCGTTTAACAATAGAAGACTAAAGTTATTTAATAATGGTAAGCTTACTGTTGCAGATGTAGCAATGCACGAAAAATTTCCAAATGAATCATTATTTTCAAAAAGAGGCGAGGCGTTGACCTTCAAGGTCAATGGAAGTACAAGAATGGTTCGGGGAGAACAAGGTGAGGTAGCAATCATCAAGGTGAACGATGTCATTAAAAATATTACAACACAAGTAAATAATGGTGATAATATTTTAATTCAACCTTCAACAGCTGGAGCAGATGCCTCTTTAGAACTTAGCAAATTGCCTGAAATGTCAAAGGGTATTCAAATTATTGTGAATAACAAGAAGATACAACTGCCCAAATCGGCAAGAGTAAATGGTGAATTAAAAAATAATTATTATGAAATTCAGAATAATGATGACATTTTAATTGATGCATGCTATACAGTGGAACAAATTGCCGAATTATTGGATATACCATTACATGAAGATTGTGGTATATTAGTTAATGATACCCCTGCTCAAAAAGACACAAAAGTATTTGAAGGTTTTACTGTAACTTGGGAAAGCGATAATTTAGATTACATACAAGATTCCTATATATCTAATGCGAATCCAAGTACAAGTGATAATACAAACGAAGACACAAGTGAAGTCACAAATACAGGTGCTACTGCTTATCAAAATGCAACATCAAATATTAAATCAAATACAGATATTCCTCATACATTGCAAGTAATTGTAAATAAAGCACCCGTGTCTTTAACAGGAAAGGCAACATATGTATTTGTGGATATATTTGATTTTATTGATTTTGATTTACACGATTCAAGAGGACAAAGTATCGTAACAAATATTAATGGCAGACCAGCAGAATATATGGAAAAATTAGAAAGTGGAGATGTAATTGACATCTTTTGGAGGAATAGAAACGAATGAGATTGTGTAGTATAGCAAGCGGGAGCAGTGGAAACTGCATTTATGTTGGTTCAGATGCGACCCACTTGTTGGTAGATGTGGGCATAAGTGGCAAGAGAACAGAACTTGGTCTAAATAGCATGGGACTAAGCGGACAGGATTTAGACGGTATTCTTATTACACATGAACATGCTGATCATATTAGTGGGTTAGGTGTGCTGGCTCGTAAATATGGAAAGCCTATTTATGCTACCAAAGGAACAATACAAGCAATCCGTAGCAGTAAATCTCTTGGCAAAATAGATGATTCCTTATTTATAGAGATTCAATCTGACCAAAAAGAAATAATTAAGGATTTAACCATTAATCCTATGCGTATTTC
>CAZKGP010000315.1:0-3054 GCA_964552225.1 uncultured Acetatifactor sp. | reverse complement strand
AAGAAACAGACCATGTAATTTTAAGTGCATACACTGATTTGGTAGAAGGTATGCCCGCTGTAGAAGGTGGTATGCCAGCTACAGCAATGCCTGATCCTGAATCTGGAGTGAAGACTAGTATTATTATAGAATAATAAAAATAGATTGATAAATTTATTTTTCAATCACAAGTTTGTGCCTGCGGGCCAAAGTTTGCAGGTATTGGAAAGGCATGGTTATTTATATGGCACAAGTATGGGAATATATTAAAATTGCTTTGATGAATATTAAAAGCAATAAAGGACGTTCTTTTCTTACTATGCTTGGTATTATTATAGGTATTTCTTCTGTTATTATGATTATTTCTGTTGGTAACGGTATAAAGGGTGGTATTAATGATGAGTTAAGCGATATGGCTGGCGGGCAAATTGCTCTTTATGCTAATAGCGGTGAGGATGGTCTTGAGATTGAATTTACAGATGAAGATATTCAAGCTATTATGGAAAAGGTCCCTAATGTTAAGGCAGTAACACCAAACTGGGGATTTAGTGGCTCGATTGCAGGCAGAAAAGGTGATGAGTATGGAAATATTTCCTTTGGTATGCCAGGGTTGGAGTTTTCCAGTAATGATCCTATTATAAAAGGGCGCTATTTTAATGAAAATGATTACTATTCAGCTAATAAAGTATGTGTCATTAATGAAAGCGGAGCCAAAAAATTATTTGGTAATACCAATGTAATAGGAATGAATGTAGATATCAATGTCTATGGAACAACACAGGAATTTACCATTATAGGTATTCGTAAGGACAATGCTTCTACTTCCATTTTAGGAGCTATGATGGGAGGAAGTATTGCAGTGGAAGCACCAATATCTGTTATGACCTCATCCTTCGGATTCTATATAAGTTTGAGCAATTTATTAATTATTAGTGATGGTGGCGAATATTCTGCGCAAGTAGCAAAGGATACAGTAAGGCTAATGGAAAACAGACATAATGTGCGTGGCAAGAATGCCATTATGGTACAGAATTTCAATGATGTGTTAGGCCAAATGGATCAGATTTTAAGTTATGTTACTGTCTTCGTTGTATTAGTAGCAGCGATTTCTCTATTGGTAGGAGGTATTGGCGTAATGAATATTATGCTTGTTTCCGTAACAGAACGTACAAGGGAAATTGGAATTCGTAAGGCATTAGGAGCTAGAACTGGATCTATATTACTGCAATTTTTATCTGAATCCGCAATTATTACATTAATGGGTGGTGTAATTGGTATTATACTAGGGGTAGCAGGAGCAAATGGAATATGCTCAATCGTTGGATTTACAGCTAAGGTTAGTGCGTCAACGGTGTTGGGCGCAAGTCTATTCTCTTCAGGAGTAGGATTGTTCTTTGGTATCTATCCTGCTAAAAAAGCAGCAAAGTTGAGCCCAATTGAAGCACTTCGTCATGAATAGAAATGATTGAAAAACCAAATAGAAAGGATTGTATTTTTTCCTTGCTTTTTGAAGTATTAAAACCTATAATATTAAGTAGATAATCGAGGAACTGTTGCAAGAAAATGCGACAGTTCCTTTTAAGAGTGTGAGAAGTAATATGTCTTACACGGAAGAATGTAAAGAATGCATTCTTCACTTTTTTGACAAAATGAAGGTAGGGTTATAATATGATAGAATTAGAGCTTAAGATAAAGGCATCGGATTTATATGATTATTTACTGTATCATACTTACAACAGTGCCGCAGGTATTATGGGAAGTGCATTCGGCGCACTTATAATTGTAATTGCATTGTATAAGCAGCGATGGATATATTTAGTTGCAGGAATTATTGTGTTGGTGTACCTTCCTTGGAACTTATTTATTAAAAGTAGACAACAAGCTTTGAACCCCACATTCAAGAAACCCCTTAAATATATTCTTGATGAGAGTGGGCTTACTGTTTCTCAAGAAGAGGTTTCACAGAATTTGCCTTGGGATGATATGTATAAGGCTGTTTCTACCTCTAAAAGTATTATTCTTTATACTTCTAAATATAATGCTACTATTTTTCCAAAAAGAGATTTAGAGGATAAGAGGAGTCAATTAATAGAAATTATTTCAACACATATGCCTCCCTCTAAGGTGAAGATTCGTAGTTAAAGAAAGGTCATGAATATGGCGATACAAGTGTTTGAAACATATAGTCCAGAAGAAACTGCAGCTTGTGGTGAGGAAATTGGACAACAGGCCAAAGCTGGTCAAGTGTATACCCTAATTGGAGATTTAGGTGTTGGGAAGACCGTATTTACACAAGGTGTGGCAAAAGGTCTTGGAATCATAGAACCTGTATGTAGCCCCACATTTACTATATTGCAAGTATATGAAGAGGGAAGATTGCCTTTTTACCATTTTGACGTTTATCGTATTAGCGAAATAGAAGAAATGGACGAAATAGGATATGAAGACTGTTTTTATGGTGATGGAATCTGTTTGATAGAATGGGCTAACTTAATAGAAGAGATTTTACCCTCAAATTATAAACAGATAACGATAGAGAAGAATTTAGAATATGGATTTGATTATCGGAAAATAACATTAGAAGATAAGTGAGATTAGTGTGAAATAAAGCATTTCACAATACTGATTAGAATGTCCGCTGGAGCGGACAGATGGGAGTTAGTGTGAAGATTTTAGCATTGGATAGTTCCGGACTAGTGGCATCAGTGGCCGTTGTGGAAGATGATATTTTACAAGCAGAATATACCATTCATTATAAGAAAACCCATTCCCAGACACTTCTGCCTATGCTGGAGCAAGTGCGCAATATGATTGAATTAGATTTGGATACCATAGATGCAATTGCGGTTGCTTCTGGACCAGGCTCTTTTACGGGATTGCGTATTGGCGCAGCAACTGCAAAGGGACTGGGACAAGCGTTAAATAAACCATTGGTAGAGGTACCTACATTAGAAGGATTGGCTTATAATTTATGTGGTACTAAAGAATTTATTTGTCCTATTATAGATGCTAGACGGGAGCAAGTATATACAGGTATTTATACTATGGAAAAATCTGATGATACTTGTTGGGAAT
>CAZKGP010000314.1:0-3056 GCA_964552225.1 uncultured Acetatifactor sp. | reverse complement strand
TAAATAATATAAAAGGGAACCCAGTTGAAATCAACAATAACGGTATTTTAATTACTCAGAATGCAGCGGAAATATTAAAAGTTGGCGTGGGGGATGAGGTTTGGTTAGAAAATTTAGATTTAGAGAAATATAGTAGTACAGTATCTCAAGTTGTTCAAAATTATATTGGAAACAACATATATATGACACAAGAACTATATGAAACAATGTTTACGGAGTTCACACCTAACAGTGTATTGGCTCATTTGTCAGAAGACTGTACAGATCAGAGCGCTTACGCTAAAGATTTGTTAGATAAAGATATTGTATTAACTACTGTCAGCACTGCTGAAGTAGCAGAAGAATTTTCTTCTAATTTTAAAATGGTGAATACCGTGGTTTATGTGATTATTGCTATGGCAGCAGGCTTGGCATTTGCTGTGTTGTTCACGCTGTCAAATACCAATATATCAGAAAGAATCAGAGAGCTAGCAACTACTAAAGTATTGGGATTCTATGATAGAGAAGTACATTCTTATGTGAATAAGGAAACCCTAATACTGACAGCTATTGGCATTGGATTTGGATTGCCCTTTGGACGCTTTTTAAGTTTCCTATTAACAAAGGCATTAAAAATGCCATCTATCTATTTTGCATCTCATGTTGAACCAGTTAGTTACCTATATGCTATTGTAATTACGTTTTGTTTTGCCCTTATTGTAAATATAATTACAAATCGTACATTAAATAAAATAAATATGGTGGAAGCACTGAAAAGTGTCGAGTAGTCGTTAGGATTTAGCGGTGTTAGCCATAATCATGGCTTCACGTAAAGCATACTCTCCCATTTCATAGTAGCCGTTGCCCAAGCTGTTAAGGCGTTCCATAGAAACCATGCGGTTCGCCTTTTTGGGTTGGTCATTTATGAAAAGTATGCCTTCTTGCTTATACTCCTGATCAAAGTTTTCATCTGTTTCTTGCTCATAATATGGATCAAACAGTAATATGTTGTTATCTTCTACTCCAGTTAAAAGAACATAATGACTAACTTCCAAGTACAATCGTGTCAAAACAACTTTTCCTTCTAGTAGTGCTGTTACGATTGGACTGTCAGGGGTGATTGTCACGTTTGCTCCAGATAAAAAATCACATGAAATAGGAAATCCCTTCATCTTACCAAAGTGGTTTAACCAATTAGCCATATAATTCATAGCAGCAGAAGATGTACCATGCTTGCAAATTTCCCCAGCATCGTTATAAGTATCCATACAATAGAGCATAATAAATTTAACAACATCAGGATAAATTTCTTCGCGCTCAAACAAATACCGAATTCCATTAATAAGAGAAATCGGACCGCAATCATATTCAGATGTTTGATAAATTAATAGATTTTTCATAAATCATTACTCCTATTCGTATATATGCATGGAAAATCAAGATGCATGAAGTATTATAATGTGTAAATTTCAAAAAAATATAGTAATATATGTTAATATATATTATGATAGCAGGTGAATAGTGTGCTCCAAATGCAAAGTGATTGTAATATACAACCATTTGTACTCTTTTGTCAATAAAAATGTACTTATTTATTTAAAGAAAATTAAGGAAGTTTTATGAATCATATATTGACAGAAATTTATTTAAAAAGTATAATAACCTACAAATCATACAAGTATGGTAGGAATAGGCACTTAATATACATATAACAGTGCTGTATCGAGGAGGAGAATTATGAAAAATTTTACAACAAAATTATTGAGTTTAATGTTAGTTGCAATTATGTCAATAGGCATGATTGGCTGCTCAACAACGGAAGATGGTGGAAATGGTGAAACCGAGAACACTGAAACTGCCGAGAACACTGGAACTGTCGAGAACACTGGAACTGTTGAGAATACAGAAAATACTGAAACTACCCAAACTTCTGAAAATGCAGAAGAGAAGATAGTTAATGTAGGTGTTACCGATACATTGGGAAGTTTAAATCCATTGCTTTTAGATGGTGGTGAAATCAATCGCCATGCAACTTCTTTAATGTTTTTACCGTTGGTAGAGTTGGATGCGGATTTGAATTTTCAAAATGCCCTTTCCGATTCAATAACAACAGAGGATAATATTAACTTTATTGTTCATATTGATGAAAAAGCTACTTGGTCAGATGGAACTCGCATTACTTCAGAAGATGTTGTGTATACAGCACTCCGTTTGGCAAGTCCAGTAATTGGTAATACCGCAATGATGTATTATGCATTTGAAGGTGTTGGCGAGGACGGTTTTGTAGAAGCTGGTGCAGAAAGTATCTCAGGTATTCAGGCGATTGATGAACACACTGTAAAGTTTACGTCTAAAAATCCAATGTCACTTACCACTTTTCAAAATACCTATGGAAGATATTTGCTAACCCTTCCTAAACATATTATTGAGAAGTATAGTGAAGAAGAATTATCAACAGCAAAATGGTTTAATGAGCCTCGTGTAATTAGCGGACCTTATTATGTTAGAAGCTTTGACGTTGATCACTATATTACTTATGAAGCAAATCCTTGGTATTGGAGAGGTACTCCTAAGATTGATAAATTGAATATTGTTATTGTAGACGGAAGCCAGTTATATGCAGGTCTTCAGTCAGGAGAAATTGATATTACACAACATACTATGAGTGTGATTCCTCTAGAGGATTACGAAAGTGTAGAGCAATTGGAAAATGTTGAAGTAGTTTATGGTTCACCAGTAACCAATCAGTCTGTTTTTATTCAAACAGCTAATGTTACAGACCCAAAGGTGCGTCAGGCTATGGTATATGCTATAAATAGAGAGCAGATTCTTACAGAATTATTAGACGGTCATGGAGAAATAGTAGATGGATTTTTATCCTCTGCAAGTCCTTTCCATGATGAAAGTATAGCTGTAAAGGAATATGATCCTGAAAAAGCCAAAACATTGCTAGAAGAAGCTGGCTGGGATGGTTCACAAGTATTAAAGTTTTATGTGAATTCAGGAGATAATACCTTTGTAAATGCTGCTAATATCATTGTAGCACAATGGGCTGCAGTGGGAATTAAAGCAGAGAT
>CAZKGP010000313.1:0-3063 GCA_964552225.1 uncultured Acetatifactor sp. | reverse complement strand
TTGTCCACAAAAGGAATCTATTTAAAATTTTAACTTAAAGTAAATTGACACTATCCCCCCGAATACTCTGATTTACAATAATTTATTGGCATGATATAATCAATGAAAAATTTATCCAAATATAAAGGAAGATGTTAGATATGAAATTTAAGTTAGCTAAAAGAATGTCCGAAATCAAAGCTTCGGAAATAAGAGAAATATTAAAGGTTACCGAACAGCCAGATGTCATCTCCTTTGCTGGTGGTTTACCTGCTCCGGAATTATTTCCGGTGAAAGAAATTATGGAAGTAAATCGGTTGGTATTGGAGAGTGAAGGCGAAAAAGCATTGCAGTATACTACTACCGAAGGTTATAAACCACTGCGTGAGTGGATTGCCAATCGTATGAACAGCAGATTGGGAACCACATTTGAGTGCGAAAACATTCTTATCACACACGGTTCCCAACAGGCTCTTGATTTGACGGGAAAAGTATTTTTGGATGAGGGCGATGTAGTATTTTGTGAAAGTCCAACTTACCTTGCTGCCATCAGTGCCTTTAGAGCATATGGTTGCTCTTTTATTGAAATTCCTTCTGATAATGAGGGCATGAATATCAATGCCTTAGAAGAAGAAATTAAAAAGACTGCCAATGCTAGGCTAATCTACATTATATCTGATTTTCAGAATCCTACAGGAAGAACATGGAGCCTTGAACGTCGCCAACAATTAGCCGATATTTCGGCACGTTATGAAATTCCTGTCCTTGAAGATAATCCATATGGAGAACTCAGGTTTGAAGGTGATTATTTACCATCCACAAAATCATTTGATAAGACTGGAAATGTTCTTTGTACAGGCACTTTTTCTAAAATATTCTGCCCTGGATATCGAATTGGCTGGATTGCCGGCGAAAAAGATATCATCAGTAAGTATGCTCTGGTTAAGCAAGGCGCTGATTTACAATGTAATACCATTGCACAAATGGAGATATCAAAATTCTTATCTACATATGATATTGATGTACATATAGAAAAAATCCGTAAGACTTATCACAAAAGACGTGACATTATGGTGCATACCATGACTGAAGCTTTCCCTGAAAGCGTAAATTTCACGCCACCCCAAGGTGGATTATTTGCCTGGGTGGAATTGCCCTCAAATATAAATGCCCGTGATGTCCTTGATGTATGTTTAGAACAGAAGGTTGCATTTGTTCCTGGTGGTTCCTTTTTCCCAAATGGTGGACACGAGAATACCCTCCGTCTCAATTTTTCTAATATGCCTGAGGAGCGCATAGTCACTGGGATAAGAATATTAGGTAAGGTTCTTCATAGTTTTGTTAATATGTGAAAGTAGAAATGCAACAAGGACGGAGCTAGTCTAATTTGAACTGCTCCGTCCTTGTTTCTGTTTATACCGTAAACACTACCTTAAAATCTTCAAAAACTATAGGCATATTTTCGGAAAATACATATCCTAGCTCATCAGCTTCCTTTATAAGCAAAGGTCTATGATTGTTTTGCCAAGATTCCAGTGTATCATCCTCACCCTCTCGCTTGCAGATATCATATGTCATTTCATTAAAGGCGAGCGTTATCACTGCTGTTGTTTCAATGACACACCTTGGATTACCGTCCCAATCCGTTACGATACTATAATCTCCTACTTGTGGAAGAGTGCTGTCATCAACTTCATATGCCAATAAGCTACTTGTTGTTGCAGTCTTTTTACCAGAAAGCACTAAAGCCAATAATTCATTTGCTACCTCTTCAGTTCTTGCAAAGTAAAAGCATTCTATATATTTTGTTGAGCTGTCCTTATTCGTTGATTCTAAAAATTTCTGCCAGAATGCTTCTATTGTCATATATTTTAACCTATTCCTTTAAACCTTTCTTTAATCATTATAAACGATCTGCCCTAATCCATTTCCATAAGGATGAGCTTTACATACTCCGCCAAACCATTCGTAGGAAATATCACCTTCATTTTTACCTTCGCATAATTCCTGCACAGCTTTCTTAAGCTCATCATATAAAGAAGCGTCTTCCAAATTCTGACCATGACCAGTCAGAATATAGTCAAAATCTCCTCTTATCTTTTCCAGTTTATTTAATGACTCCAAATACACTTCCATAGGCAAGCACTCCGGTAATTGCATCCATGGACACGGAATGATACTATCGCCAGTAAACAATATTCTATCTTGGCGATTTAACAAACAAATACCGCCTTTTGTATGTCCAGGGACCTCATAAACTTCAATCTGAAGTCCGCCTAAATCAATGATATCACCCTCTGCGATAGTGCGAAATTCTGCTGGTTTTACATGTAATGCTTTTATTGCTTCTTGAAATATAGGATTAGTATAACCCATTTGAGCCAATTCCATATCATCCGCATGAATATAAGCTTCATCAAAGTAAACGTTACCAAATATGTGGTCATGATGTCCATGGGTGTTGACCACCATAATGGGAAGGTTTGTCACACTTTCCGCTGTTTTTTTGACATCTACATATCCAATCATAGTGTCAATAATAAGTGCCTTCTCCACCCCTACTACGATGTAACCGGTAGCCTCATCATTATCATTCATTAGCCAAATGTGATTATTTAATTGCTTTAATTTTAGTCTTTCAGTAAAGTTTATATCCATAAATAACTCCTATCTGCGTCACTTTTGTTTGTTATCATTTGATATCATCAAAGTTATGAGCGTAGCGATAATATACTTTTAAAAATCTGTTCACATTAAAGATTAAGAACTTATATGTCTTCCCTTCTGTTAATTCAATTTTTATAATAGGAAAAATTAATAGTACAGATTTGCGAGTAATTTTCTTAATACTACTATATGAGATTTTTATTTCTTTAAACTCATTAGGTATCGTTAACTTCTGACAGCAAAAAATGAAGGCATCATCCGCTAATTTAACAGCTCCTCCATGCACTCCTTTATGGCAAACACTGGCATAAAAATTTTCCTTCATATCATTACCTCTGATTTTGTATTATATGATTTTAACGGCAGTAGCAATCCCATATATCATAAAAAATCTGTGCTTTACTCTCTTGCACTTTC
>CAZKGP010000312.1:0-3084 GCA_964552225.1 uncultured Acetatifactor sp. | reverse complement strand
GCTGGAATGGCTACAGGAACAGCTTGGTTTAAAGTTCCTTCTGCAATTCGCTTTAATATAGTTGGAAAGGCAGACAAGTGGGTTAGTGGTAAAGATGTTATTTTACACATTATTGGAATGATTGGTGTAGATGGAGCATTATACAAATCTATGGAGTTTGTAGGAGAAGGAATTAAAAATCTTTCTATTGATGATCGTTTTACAATCGCTAATATGGCAATTGAAGCAGGTGGTAAAAATGGTATTTTCCCTGTAGATGATATTGCAGAAGCATATATGAGAGAGCACTCTACACGTGAATATACGATTTATGAAGCAGATGAAGATGCTGTATATGATGAAGAGTACACAATTGACTTAAGTACATTACGTCCTACTATTGCATTTCCACATTTACCAGAAAATACACATACCATTGATGAAATCAAAGAAGATGTTGTGATTGATCAGGTTGTAATTGGTTCTTGTACCAATGGACGTTTGGATGATTTGAGAATTGCGGCAGAAGTACTTACTGGTAAGCATGTTGCAAAAGGATTACGTTGTATCGTGATTCCGGCTACACAAGCTATTTACTTGCAGGCTATGGAAGAAGGTTTGCTTAAAATATTTATTGAAGCAGGAGCAATCGTAAGTACTCCTACTTGTGGTCCATGTCTTGGTGGTTATATGGGTATTCTTGGAGATGGTGAACGTTGTGTATCTACAACAAACCGTAACTTTGTTGGACGTATGGGACACGTAAAATCAGAAGTATATTTGGCTAGTCCTGCAGTGGCTGCTGCAAGTGCAATTACTGGTAAAATTTCAAGCCCATATGAGTTTGAAGATTAAGAAAGAAAAGAGAGGTAATTTAAGCGATGAATGCAAAAGGATTGGTTTTTAAATATGGTGACAACGTAGATACAGATGTAATTATTCCAGCAAGATATTTGAATTCTTCTGACCCAGCAGAATTGGCAACACACTGTATGGAAGATATTGATAAAGACTTTATTAAAAATGTGAAACAAGGTGATATAATTGTAGCCAACAAAAACTTTGGATGTGGATCATCTAGAGAACATGCTCCAATCGCAATTAAAGCAGCAGGTGTTAGCTGTGTTATTGCAGAAACCTTTGCTCGTATTTTTTATAGAAATTCCATTAATATTGGACTTCCTATTATTGAATGTCCAGAAGCTGCAAAGGGGATTGATGCTGGTGATGAAGTTGAGGTTGACTTTGACTCTGGAATGATTTTTAATCGAACCAAGGGAACACAGTTCCAAGGCCAGGCATTTCCTGAATTTATGCAAAAAATCATTACCGAAGGTGGTTTGATTAATTACATTAATACAAAATCATAAATATAAAAAAAGATGTCGTGAAAAAACGATGTCTTTTTTTATTAAGAAATTTGACATGCAGTTGAGAGGAAGAATATAATAGTAGCGTGAAAAAGACGAGAATTGTTAGCAGAATGGAAGTGGGTTTGTATGACAGATAAAGGAAATTTTGGAGAAGGGAAAGTTTGGAAACACATATTGGGACAAGCATTGCCTTTAACTTTGGCACAATTGGTTCAGATTCTATATAATTTGGTAGACCGTATTTATATTGGACATTTACCAAATGATACTGACGGGATGGCTCTTACTGGGCTTGGAATTACGTTCCCGGTGATTACATTGATTGCTGCGTTTACCAATCTTTTTGCCAGTGGTGGGGCTCCGTTATGCTCCATATCAAGAGGGAAAAAGGACGATAAGAGGGCAGTAGAGATTATGGGCTGTACTATGGCAATGCAGGTGATTGTAGGAGTTATCGTAGGTATTGTGATATATACTTGGATGAAGCCTATCTTGTATCTGCTTGGAGCTAGTGATGTAACATATCCACATGCGTCTGGTTATTTAAGGATTTGCCTTTTAGGTACTCCTTTTTTTATGATAGGAACAGGAATGAATGCATTTATTAATCTTCAAGGATTCCCCAAAATCGGTATGATGACGACTTTGATTGGGGCTGTTCTGAATATAATTCTTGATCCTATTTTTATCTTTGTATTTGATATGGGGATTGAGGGTGCTGCTGTAGCCACAGTAATTTCACAAATTGTTTCTGCTGTTTGGGTATTTCGCTTTTTAACAGGTAAAAAGCCAGTTTTAAGGTTACGATTAATAGATATTAAACCAAAAATCTCATTACTTAAGGAGATTGTTACGTTAGGTCTGGCTGGCTTTGTTATGCAGGCAACAAATAGCATTATTCAAGCAGTTTGTAATATTTCCCTAGGGTTTTATGGTGGAGATGTGTATATTGGAATTATGACAATTTTGAATTCAGTAAGAGAGATATTGAGTCTTCCCGTTGGAGGTTTATCTAATGGTAGTCAACCTATTCTTAGCTATAATTATGGAGCAGGTAAAAACCAAAGGGTCAAAAATTCCATTAAATTTATCAGCTTTATTGGTAGCATCTATATGGTAATCGTATGGTTAGTCGTTATGATATTCCCAACCTTTTTTATTCGCTTATTCAGTAATGATATAGAGACCTTAGCTTTGGGTAAAAAAGTCTTTCAGATTTATTTTATGGCTTTCTTTATGATGCAATTTCAATTTATAGGGCAATCTACATTTACTGCTTTGGGTAAATCAAAACAGGCAATTTTCTTCTCGATTTTTAGAAAAGTTATTATTGTTTTGCCACTCACATTGCTACTTCCTATGTATGGTTTGGGAACGAATGGTGTGTTTTTGGCAGAACCCATTAGTAATGTAATCGGAGGTTTGGCTTGTTTTATAACAATGATACTTACAATTTATAGAAAACTGGATAATTAATAAATTCTTAAACAATTTCCCACTTTTTTGTTAATAGAGTTTTTCTTATAATTAAGTCATTGAGGAGGACGATTATGTACAATATATTAATTTGTGATGACGAGAAGGATATCGTCTCAGCTCTTAAAATTTATCTTTCTGATGCTAATTATAATTTATTTGAGGCATTTAATGGAAAAGAGGCACTGGAGGTAATGAGCAGTCAAGATATTCATTTGATTCTCATGGATATTATGATGCCTGAATTAGATGGAAT
>CAZKGP010000311.1:0-3123 GCA_964552225.1 uncultured Acetatifactor sp. | reverse complement strand
AATCCATATCATTATTTACAAAGGCATCTATACTTTTTTTCACCATATATATAGTGGATTCAGCCATTTGAGGAATATGGGTTAATTCCTTAATATGTTTTTCTCTTGAAAAAAGTAATGATATTTCAGATATGTCTTGAGCATGATCACCAATTCTCTCAAGATCTGTTATCATCTTTAGTATGGAAGATATCAGTCTGAGATCTCTTGCTACTGGTTGTTGTCGTAAAATGAGTTTCAAACACTTAGATTCAATATCCCTTTCCATATTATCTACTTCGATATCACCTTCAATAATATTTTTTGCCAGATTTTCATCTCGATTTATTAAGGCATCTACGGAGCCTTTAATCCTATCCTCTACTATACTTCCCATTTTTATAAGTTCCTTGTTAAGTAAATCTAATTCCTTGTCAAAGTTAGTTCTCATATTTACACTCCTCGTTTTTACTTTCTTAATGTATATATCTCTACCCTCGCTTCATAAAAAGTTCCATAAATCCTTAAAATATTTTCTATCCAAATCTGCCAGTAATATAGTCTTCTGTTCTTTTGTCAGTTGGATTACCAAAAATTTTATTTGTACTGTCAAACTCAATAAGCTCTCCACTTAAGAGGAAGGCTGTCTTATCGGATATCCTTGCAGCCTGTTGCATATTGTGAGTAACAATAATTACAGTGTAATCCTTCTTCAGATCTTCCATTAGTTCCTCAATCTTCATTGTTGCTACAGGGTCAAGGGAGGCTGTTGGTTCATCCATAAGTATAACCTCTGGACTTACTGCCATTGTCCTTGCAATACACAGTCTCTGCTGCTGTCCACCTGATAGTCCGTAGGCGTTGTCAGATAATCTATCTTTTACTTCTTCCCACAGGGCAGCTCCCCTTAAACTTTGCTCAGCAATCTCCATTAGCATTTTCTTGCTCTTGATTCCATGAATTTTAGGACCGTAAACCACATTTTCAAAAATTGATTTTGGAAATGGATTTGGCTTTTGAAATACCATTCCAACTCTGGTTCTCAGCTCTTCAACCTTTATTTTTGAATTGAAGATGTCCTGGCCATTGTATAGAATTTCTCCCTTTGTTCTTACAATTGGTATATTATCTATCATACGATTCAAGGTCTTTACAAAAGTGGATTTTCCACATCCTGATGGTCCAATTATGGCAGTTATTTCATTTTCAAGGACTTTCATATTAATGTCTTTTAAAACCTGGTTATCCCCGTACCAGAGCTTAAGTCCATTCACCTGATAAACAAATTTACTTTTATTTTCATTTAAGTTTCTCAAAATTTTCTCCTCCTACTAGAATCTCTTCTGAAATTTATTTCTTATTATTATGGCTACTGAGTTAAGGATAAACAAGGTTACCAAAAGTACAACAATGGTTGCAGATGCAAGATATGCATATTCCGGAGTCAATACTGTATCAAGTGTCCAATAGTATATCTGTATTGGCATAACAGTAAAATCATCCATTATTCCTGTGGGAATCTTCATTATAAGGGTTGGAATTCCCAAAACTACCAATGGTGCAGTTTCTCCTATTGCTCTTGAGATTGAAAGTATTGCCCCAGTAATTATTCCAGGAATGGATACAGGAAGTACGACCCTCCATATTGTATTCCATTTATCGGCACCCATGCCGTAGGAGGCTTCTCTTAAAAAATTTGGTACACTTCTAAGTGCTTCCTGTGATGCTACAACTACAGTTGGCAATACTAACAAGGACATTGTAAGCCCACCTGCGAGAATACTTGATCCAAGATTTAGCATCCTTGAAAAAACAGTAAGTCCAAGAAGTCCAAATATAACAGATGGAACACTTGCAAGGTTTGAAATATTAACCTTTATAATCCTCTGAATTCTTCCTTCAGTTGCATACTCTTCAAGGTAAATTGCAGTTGCTACACCTAAAATTAGTGTTATGGGAATTACTATCATCATCAAAAACAAGGTACCCATAACTGCACCCTTAATTCCAGCCTTTTCAGGGGATATTGAAAGGTTGCTGGTCAAAAATTTCCAATCAAGCCATCCAATACTGCCAACCACAATTTGGTAAAGAAGTATTCCAAGTACCAAAATTGCAAACACAGTAGAAAGGGAAAATAAATGCTTGGCAAAATTATTAAGCCCTATACGCCATGCTATTCTGTATTTATTGAAAGTGACCTGTTCTTTTTCAGGTCTTGCCATTTTCTCACTCATTAATTTCACATCCTCCTTCAGGATGAATTCTTCATTTCCATCCTTATTCATTAATACTCCTCCCTATACTTTCTTGCAATATATTGTGCTATTAAGTTTATAATCAGAGTAAATATAAATAATATCAGTCCTACAGCATAAAGACTATAATATCCAACAGTTCCACTGCCAGCATCACCACTTGTAAATTCAACTATATATGCAGTCATGGTCTGCATAGATTGAGTAATATCAAAAGTAAAATTCTTGGCACTACCACTTGCAATTGTAACTATCATGGTCTCGCCGATAGCTCTTGATATTGCCAAAACTACAGAAGCCACTATACCCGATATGGAGGCAGGAATGATTACTTTAGTAGTTGTCTCAAGGTTTGTTGAGCCAAGCCCCATGGCACCTTCTTTCATAATTTCAGGCACCGCATTCATGGCATCCTCTGAAAGAGATGCTACCATAGGTATTATCATAATCCCCATTACTATTCCTGGACTGAGAACATTTTTTGCCCCCAGAGATGGAATCAATTTCATCAATAAGGGGGTAACGAAGGAGTAAGCAAAAAAACCATAAACTATAGTGGGTATTCCAGCCAGAACTTCAAGAACAGGCTTTAAAATTTTTCTAATCTGTTCTGATGCAAACTGGCTGAGATAAATAGCTGCCGACATACCGATTGGAACAGCAACTAACATGGCAATAATTGTTGTAAAGAATGTTCCATTCAATAGTGGTAAAAAACCAAAGGATGGATTTTTTGACAAAGGACTAAGTTTTGTTGAAAACACCTCACTAATTGGAACTTGTGAAAAAAACTTAATTGAATCAAATATCAAAGTGTATACTATACCGAATGTTGTAACAACAGAAATCAAAGCCATAAATAAAAATATCTTTGGCATAACCTTAT
>CAZKGP010000310.1:0-3127 GCA_964552225.1 uncultured Acetatifactor sp. | reverse complement strand
TAATAGCATTAGGAGGTGACAGATATGGCAAATGAGGATAAGAAAGATTTTAATGTAATGTTGCATAAAGACACGGGGATGCCAAAAGTGCAGATTATTACTGATGAAGCTGTAATTAAAAAATACGGTGGAGAAAAAATGTATTTTGCCCCACCAATTACTTACGATGAAATTATGAAAACCGTTCCTTATGGAAAAATAATAACTGTTGGTGTGATTAGAGATTATCTGGCAAAAAAGAATAATGCTGATTTTACTGACCCCATGACAGCAGGAATTTTTGTTTCAATCGCTGCTTGGGCAAGTTCCCAGCGAACTGAAAACGAAACTCCTTACTGGAGAACCCTTAAAGCAAATGGAGAATTGAACCCCAAATATCCTGGCGGTATTGAAGCACTAAGAGAAAAGCTAGAAGGGGAAGGACATACTATCATTCAAAAAGGTAGAAAGAACATTAAATATTATGTAGAAGATTATGAAAAATCACTTTTTGATTTAGTATAAATTACATTTCGCAAGCAGTTGGTCTAAATGATTGGCTGCTTTTTAAATTTATGATATAATGAATGTCTAATAAAATCTTATCTGCATGCAAAAGCGTACAGACAAATCAAAATTTTAAATAAATCTCAAAATATTAATTACAAATTATTTATTAAATAGGATATATCTTATCCTTTTATTTTATTACCCCAAATATTAAAAATTAAATAAGAAAGGAAATAGCAGTGTATGAAAATTATCTCTAGCTATATTTGGCAAAATAGCGGTAAGGAGGCTACGGAGGGCACTCAACACGCATCTGTACTGCTGGTACAGGTGGAAAGGAAGCAGACACCTATATTATTTGCCTGTATCTGTGATTCTGGTACAAGTTTAAAGGAAGGTGGCGTTATAAGTGGATATGTAACTGAACAATTACAAAAATGGTTTTATCAAAAGTGCCAGTTAAATGGTATTAGCCAGAAGCAATTAGATCGTGAATTACAGAGGAAGTTGTATGCCATTGATCGAGAAGTACAAGAATTTTGTGGTAAGAAAAATTGTGTGATACCAATTTCACTGGTGGGGATTTTAATGATAGGACACCAGTTTTTATGGATTCAGAAAGGAGATTGTAAAGGGTACTTATTGAATCAACGTTTTTTGCGTGCCCATATTAGTAAAATAGATGTAGTTCAAGAACGCGTAACGTGTGGGAATGTGCAAAAAGGAATTGGGATTTTACTTTGTACGGAGGGATTTAAATATGACATATCAGAAGAAATGCTGAAAGAATGTTTGACGCCG
Source organism: uncultured Acetatifactor sp. (assembly GCA_964552225.1). Lineage (GTDB taxonomy): Bacteria > Bacillota > Clostridia > Lachnospirales > Lachnospiraceae > Acetatifactor. The sequence goes on along the minus strand of CAZKGP010000310.1, from coordinate 1,837 downwards.
CCTGACATTACAGAGGAAATTCAAATATCAAAACGATTAAAGGAGTTATCTTTGGTAAGAATACAAAGTAAAGCTATGTATGATAGAAATGCAAGTGCAATTTATATTAAAGTATCCTAAAGGAGACAAGAAATCGATGAAAATATTACATAAGTATGGGTATGAAGTAGTACGAGAATTGGGCAGAGGAGCCACTGCACGTGTATACTTAGTGAGGAATGCTCAAACGGAACGGTATTGTGCATGTAAAATAGGACATGTTGGTAAAAGCTTGAAGCAGGAATCGGAGATACTAAAGATGCTTCATCACCCTCTTTTTCCAAGATGGATTGACTTTTGGGAACTAGAGGAGCAACAGTATTTATTTATGGAATATGTATCCGGCTGTAGCTTAATGCAATTGTTAAATCGTCGCAACTTTTTTACTTTTACGCAATCCATACATATTACAATTAAAATAGCGGATGGATTGGCATATTTACATGAAAAAGAACCAATGATTCTATTTAGGGATTTAAAACCTTCTAATATCATGATTCAAGAGAATGGAACAGTGCGCTTAATTGATTTAGGAGGTGCCTGTCTAACAAAGAAAGAATTGTATAGTGGGCAAAAAGTTGGTACACCAGGATATGCGGCACCAGAACAACTGGAAATCAAGGGATATGCAAGCGTTCAAAGTGATATTTTTGGTTTAGGTACCATATTGAAGGAAATGCTAGATGATAAGAAAAGCAAAAGGCTAAGTCGTATTATATCTTCTTGCTTGGCCGTAAACAGAGAAGAGCGTATCCCAAATATGAGAGAATTTATAAGGCAATTATCATGGTGTGAAAACTGGTTATATTTTACAAGTAGGAAGAAGCAAGGATTATATTATATCAAAAATGTATGGAAAAGTGTTTGTGCTTCAGACCTCAGCCAGTCATGAAGGTATAAGCAATAACCGAGTTGCAACTTGTGGCTACGTTGGCGGTTTTCTCCCTAAGGTATATTGACATCCCGCTTTTCAAGGCATTCCGATGAGCCCATAAACATTGAAAGCATGTGCAGCAAGGGCTTTCATGCTTTCAAGGACTGTTTACGGTCTCATCTCCATAGAAAAAAGGTCTGCCAATATATCTTAGGGGGAAAACCTTGTGAAATTCGCTAATCAAGTCAAACCGCGTTACTTTCAACCAATGTGTAAGAAGCAATCATAACCATTCCAAATGAGCATGCGCCCGACGGGCGCAGTTAAAAAACGTCGGCACTTGATTTCAGCAAGTCGAAGACGTAGGTGAAACAACAACTGAGAAGAATGCGTACTTTGCATTCTTCCGTGTGAGACATAGAATATCTTAGGTGACGTATTTGGGCACCTTAGATGTTCTTCTCACACTAGTACCGCTACGTTTTTTGTCGAGCGAGAGCGGGGGAGAGTGGAATGGTTATGACTGCTTCGCCCCCCTTGGCTGAGGTCCGAACTAAACGAAAAGTGTTTGCGAAGAGGTTGTAGAACACTAATAATCTTTGACTTTCCATAGAAAAAATAATATAATGAGGAATAATTGAAATATATGTCGGACAGATAGGAGTTTAGTATGAAAGAATTAAAAGATTATGTAAGAAGCATTCCAGATTTCCCGGAGAAAGGGATTGTTTTCCGCGATGTAACAAGTGTTTTACAAGATGCAGATGGATTACAGCTAGCATTTGATACAATGCAGGAAAAGATAAATGACCTTGATTATGATGTTGTAGCAGGACCAGAATCAAGAGGATTTATTTTTGGAACGCCACTTGCATATAATAATAAGAAGCCATTTGTTTTAATTCGTAAAAGTGGTAAGCTTCC
>CAZKGP010000309.1:0-3137 GCA_964552225.1 uncultured Acetatifactor sp. | reverse complement strand
GCTTTCAATGTTTAGGGGCTCATCGGAATGCTTTGAAAAGCGGACTGCCAATATACCTTAGCGGGAAAACCGCCAACGTAGCCAACAAACCCACTTCACAAATCCACCCCATCCCCCTTCATCCTATACTCAAACCGGCTCTCCATCAACTCAAGCGCCATCGCATACTGCTGCATTTCCTTACTAACCTTATCTTTATCTTTACGGTCTTTTTTATAACAAATCCGATGTTCCATACTTGCCCAAAAATCCATAGAAAGAGTTCTGAATTGAATTTCCACAGGGTAATATTCCATAGCATCTAAACAATGAATGGGAACCCCAAACACAATATGATAACTACGGTAACCACTTTCCTTAGGATCCTTAATATAATCTTTTTCTTTAATTACAATAAGTTCAGTTTGCCGTTTTAGGCTCTCCACCAAATCATAAATTTCTTCTGGAAAAAAGCAAATCACACGAATACCAGCTATATCCATAAGATGATCTTTGGCATTCATAACACTATCATGTAAGTCTAATCTTTCTAATTTGCTTTCAATGCTTTTTTTCTTTTTCACACGATTTTGCATATGATGGATTGGTTTCCCACTATCTCTATTATAAATACTATGATTTAAAATTTCTAATTTAGTCAACATGATCTGATTAACATCTTCGTAAGGTCTAATCAATTCATAATATTGTTCATTTGTCATTCTCTAGCTCTCCCATTACAAGCTTGTCTTATTTGTTATATTTTATGGGAAAATTGTGAACATCATGTGAGCATTTTCTTAAAAGTTGGTAATGTTTTCCTTAAATATTTTTCATATAAATTAACTTTTGGTCATATTGACCAAGTTTTAATATATAAAAAATATTACAATGCCTTTATTCTTTTGATTGCTTCAACTGTATTTTCATAGCTTCCAAAAGCTGTTAATCTAAAATAATTTTCCCCACTGGGGCCAAATCCAGAGCCTGGTGTACCAACTACATTAGCACGTTCTAATAAATAATCGAAAAACTCCCAACTAGTCATATTATTAGGTGCTTTTAGCCAGATATAAGGAGCATTCACACCGCCTGACACAGTATAGCCAGCATCCTTTAGACCCTGATAAATATATGCTGCATTATTCATATAATACTCAATCTGTTTTTTCAATTGAGCTTTCCCGTCTTCTGAATAAACAGCCTCTCCAGCACGCTGTATAATATATGGTGCACCATTGTATTTGGTTCCATGTCTTCTCGCCCACAAAGAATGCAAACTTACATCACTAGATTTAATATCTTTGGGAACTACAGTAAAACCTAATCGTACACCAGTAAAGCCTGCGTTTTTAGAAAAAGAACGAAGCTCAATTGCACAAGTTCTGGCACCTTCACATTCATAAATAGAGTGTGGTATATCAGGCTCTGAAATATATGCTTCATATGCAGCGTCATATATAATAACAGCCCCCACCTTATTGGCATAATCTACCCACTCTTGAAGCTGTGCTTTAGTAATAGAAGAACCTGTTGGATTATTTGGAAAACAAAGATAAATAATATCTGGAGTTTCCTTAGGAATCTCTGGTAAAAAATTATTTTCTGCGGTACAAGGCATATAGATTACATTACTCCAAGTCTCTTTATCTGCATCATAAATTCCCGTTCTGCCCGCCATTACATTAGTATCTACATAAACGGGATAAACAGGATCACATACTGCAATTTTATTATCCACACTAAAAATTTCTTGTATATTACCAGAATCGCATTTTGCACCGTCAGATATAAATACTTCATCTACTTCTATTTGACAGCCACGTAATCTATAATCATTCTCCACAATGGCTTTTCTCAAAAACTCATAACCCAAATCAGGTGCATATCCACGAAAGGTTTCTGCATTTCCCATCTCTTCCACAGCACCATGTAACGCATCAATTATAACTGGGGCTAAAGGTTGAGTTACGTCTCCGATACCTAAACGTATTATTTTATTTTCAGGATGCGCTGTTACATAAGAATTTATTTTTTTGCCTATGGTTGAAAACAAATAACTTCCTGGTAGTTTTAAATAATTATCATTTATTTTATACATCTATTTCTCCTTCAAATACAGTAGTTGCAGGACCAGTCATGTACACTAAGTTAGCTTCTCTGTCCCACTCAATTAAGATTTCTCCCCCTAATACCTTTACCAATACAGTGTCCTCTGTAAGACCATTTAATGCACATGCAACAGCGGTTGCACAGCATCCTGTTCCGCAAGCAAGAGTTTCTCCTGTTCCGCGCTCCCACACACGCATAAATACTGTATTGCGGTTTTCCACCTCTACAAATTCTGTATTCACTCGTCTTGGAAATCTTTCGTGATTTTCAAAATAAGGTCCTACAGATTCCAACGGCATATTAGCTACATCTTCTGCAAAAACTACTGCATGGGGATTCCCCATAGATACACAAGTCATACGATACTCATTGCCTTTTACCACGATAGGTTCATTGACAACTTGCTGTCCCTCTGCAATAACAGGAATCTGTTCTGGCACTAATATAGGCATCCCCATATTAACTCTTACCTTGCTTACCTTACCGTTTTCTACAGTTAAATCTAAATATTTTACTTGACCTGCACTAATTATTGTGATTTTTTTATTCTTAGTCAGACCCTTGTCATATACAAATTTGGCAACACAGCGAATACCGTTTCCACACATTTCAGAACGACTTCCATCAGCATTGTACATCTCCATTTCAAAATCCGCTTCCTCACTTGGATTAATAAAAATAACGCCATCGCCTCCTATTCCAAAATGGCGGTCACTCATAAAACGAACCATTTCTGGCTTGTCCTCACTTGCTATTTTTTCAGTAAAACCATTAATATATACATAATCATTGCCACATCCGTGCATTTTCGTAAATTTAATCAACATTTCTTCTATTTCCTTTCTAAACCAAATATACTAAGTATTATTATAACTGCATTCATTTAATTGGAAAACCTTTTTTTTATAAAATAATTTTAAGATTTATAATCTTATAAAAACAGTAAGTTTTATCTCATATTATTCTTTTTTCAGGCATACAGTATATAAAGAAATGATATCACTATCTAAGAAGCATCTCATGATAGAAGGGGAATAAATATGAGC
>CAZKGP010000308.1:2033-3145 GCA_964552225.1 uncultured Acetatifactor sp. | reverse complement strand
CCTAAAAATAATTCCTGAAGCGCATTAAGATAAACCTGTGTATCTTGCCCTTCTAATAAGGTATCCCTCCAAAGCGTGAAGGATTCTGCTTCACTGGTTAGCTTAGCCAATTGCACCATTACTGGATTAATATCCGATTCATCAACGTCAACTTTCCAAGCTGGCAAGTATGCTCCTGCAAGATATGTTTCCCGAGCCATGTTTTCACAGAAGTATTTTTGGAATAGAACAGCTTCTTCTTGATGTTTTGTTTCTGCATTAACCATAATTGCATCAACAGCCCCACCTGTAAATTGGTTTTTATTACCTTCTCCATCTTCAAACACTGGGAATCCGATTGGGATAACTTTATCCCCTATTTTTGAATCATCTCTAACAACAGTCCCAGCTGTCCAACTACCATTGAATAGCATTGGAATTTGGCCTTCTAAGAATGGTATATCTGACTCATCTTTAGAAAGTCCTGCCGCATCTTTTGAAAATCCCCCAAGGGAAACCAATTCTGCAAATTTTGTTGCCGCATTTAAAAATCCAGGATCTTTGAAACTCCCTTGTTTCAACAAGGTTTTTGTAACCTTTTCGTCACCAGCTGCTCTAAGAGCCATTGCATCGAAATACATTGCCAATGTCCAAACATCTTTACCTGACACACTCATTGGTGTGATACCTTTTTCTGTAAATACTGTAATAGCTTCTATTAGATCACTATATGTTTCTGGAATTTTTACATTATGTTCTTCAAAAAGTCCCTTATTAACAAACATTGCACCACTTGATAGTCCGAAGGTCATTCCATATATTTTCCCATCATATGTTACGTTAGTAAGTGCCCCCCCAACCATCCTATCTTTTGTACCATCATTTAAATACTCATCAATTTGAAGAACTCGCCCTCCATCAATAAATGGTTTTGAAAATCCACCACCCCATGTTGAAAAAACATCTGGGATCTCATTGGCGGCGGCGGCGGCTTTAATTTTTGTTTTATATGCTTCATTTTCTGTTGTATCTACATTGATCCTTATATGTGGATATTCGGCTTGGAAATCTAATATTACCTTTTTTACTGCACTATAAGAGGCATCTGTTTCTGCACCCCAAATATGCCAAAA
>CAZKGP010000308.1:0-1933 GCA_964552225.1 uncultured Acetatifactor sp. | reverse complement strand
TTTTTTAAATCTTTCTCTCAAATTTAAAATAATATTTGTTTTTACTTCTTTCTTAGTTGTGTATGTTCTAATTGGTATAGGTACATCTTTATATGTTATGAATTCTCAAAAAGTAAACCAACTTCACGAAGGAGCTTTGCAATCTATAGATATCATGAAATCTAATATTGAATCTAATATTGATAGCATTAATAATATTTCAAAAATAATTATTTTAGACCCTTATGTAAGGGAATATCTGAAAAGTTCTCAACACAATATGCCCTATAGGAGTGTCCTTAATCAAAGGTTTACCCAGCTTTATGTTATATTCCCTTTTATGGAATCTATTTTTATTTATGATTTTGATAATAACAGTATCAATACTTCTAGAGAAGTTACTTTTTCTTCAATAGAAAAAATCCAAGATACCCCTTGGTTTAAAGAAGTTGTTGATGCCAAAGGCAAATATTTAATTAACATTAATGCCGGGGGAACACTAAGATCAACTTCAGGTAAAAATACAATTTCTATGATTCGCATTCTCTATGATATAGAAGATATTACCCCTATAGGCCTATTAATTATTAATACTTCCCAGGATTTCTTTTTATTTAACACAAAAGATACACAATCCAAATATGGAACCTCTTTTATCTTACTAGACGAATCAGAAAATGTAATTATAAAAAATAGCCAACACAATGATTTTTCTTTAGCAGGGGATGCCTTTGATTATAAGGCCGGAAAAATACAAAAAATTAATGGTCATAAATATTTTGTATTATCATCAGAAATTCCCCAATATAATTGGACAATTGTGAGCTATACACCTATTAATATCTTTAGCCAAACAACTCACGCATTTAATGTTTTATTAATTATTCTTATCATTTTTTCAGTTATTGTTTTTATTATTTCTTCTTTTTTTACTGCCAAAGTTGTAACTACCCCTATTAAAAAATTGATCCATTCAATGGTAGGGGCTAGAAGAGGAATATTTGAAACCGTTAATATTCCAACTGGCAATGATGAGATTGGTGAGCTAAAGGATACCTATAATATTATGGTTATAGAAATTAAAAAGATGATTGAAAATGAGATAAAATCAGAAAAACAAAAAAGGAAATTTGAATTAGATATTTTAAATGAGCAAATAAATCCTCATTTTTTATATAATACCCTGGATAGCATTGGTTATTTGGCACTTTCTAATAATAATTTAGAGGTTTACCAAGCAATTCTATCCCTTGGCCAATTTTATAAAATTAGTTTAAATAAAGGAAATGAAATCCTTCTGTTTGAACAAGAAATTAAAATGACCCAAGAATATCTTTCATTGCAAAAGTTAAGATATGGAAATATTATTTGTGATCAATACGACTTATGCCCCAACACGCTAAACATTCCAATTCTAAAAAACACCCTCCAACCCCTTGTTGAAAATTGCATTAATCATGGCATTAAGCCTAGTGGAGAAATAGGCACTATTATTATTCGTTCAAAAATAAAGAATAATTTACTGTATGTTACAGTTACCGATGATGGGCTTGGAATGTCCCCAGATCAAATTACATATATAACATCTGATTATTTAGATGAGAATACAGCCAGCTTTGGCCTACGTGGCACTATTGCACGCCTCAAATTATATTACGGAACTACTGACCTTTATGAAATACAAAGCAAGCCATTTGAAGGCACATCCATTACATTAAAAATACCAATTAAAGAGGTGGATCATGAATAATTTATTAAAAGTAATACTCGTTGATGATGAACAAAATATAATTAATCTCCTTAAGCTATGTATCCAATGGGAACAATTAAATATGGAAGTTGTTGGGGAGGCTAGTTGTGGTATAGAAGCTTTGGCTTTAATAGACGAACTCAAACCAGACATTGTTTTAACAGATATTCAAATGCCCTATATGGATGGTATAGAGCTTAGTAA
>CAZKGP010000307.1:0-3153 GCA_964552225.1 uncultured Acetatifactor sp. | reverse complement strand
GGTGATCACAATCAAGCCATTCGTATTAAAGCATATTATGATGAAGAACACGATGTTCCTGATATGAGTAAATAAATACATATTAATTAGAAAAAGCCAGCTCTGAAAATTCAGAACTGGCTTTATTATTTGTATTTATTCTACTGAAAGAATTTCAATATAGCTCATTTCATTTGTCATGAAAACATACATATCATCTGCTGAAGTTGCTGAAGTAATACCTGTTACTTTATAAGAATATTCCTTACCTTCTGCATCTTTTACAACACCATCAATTGTAATATTATCATCTTTTCTTGAAATCTCTAATGTTACTTCTGCATCTAACATAATGGTTTTAAAATCATCCCATTCCCAGTCAAACTCACATACTGGCGCTTGTTCATCTAAGAATGCCCAACCATGTGCGTCACCTCTTACTACGCCATATTCCGCATATCCTTCATAATTATCTCCAGAAGGAGCTTTGTCTGCTGTTGTTTTTACATTACAGAATCCTAATACATAGTTATGGTAATTTTCTAATCCACTACTATAGTTATTAAATTTCATGGTTATTTTGCCACCATCTTTTAATTCATAACCATCTGAGAAAGATGCCCAAAATCCATTGTCACAAGTAGGTGCACCTACTACTGCTATTGCATTAGAATCAATTGATGTTACTACCTGAGGTTTCGCTTCTGGTTCTTCTTCTGCTGAACCAGCTTCTGCTACAGATTCAACAGTTGGATCACCTAATAAGTACAAGCTAGCAACCTGACCTGGTGTTAATGATTCTTTATAGATATATAGGTCATCCACAAATCCCTTATAAACACTATCCCAGTAGTTAATACCAAAGTATGCTTCAAAATTATCAGATGCGCCCATAATATCTGGTGCAAGTCCGCCATAAGCATCTTGACTAGCATCAAATGCTAATTCGCCATTTATATAAAATTGGCAACCATTTCTATCAAGACCATCTTCTGCATAATTATAGATATTTCCAGTTGCAACTATAGTAACCATAACCCATTCTCTTTTACCATGAATAGAATCATCTGCTGCGTAAACCCAAGGGAAGACTGTTGTTTCAGAGTTTCTGTTCCAAACAACAGGGAAAATCTTTGCACTATTAGCACCCCACTCTGTTTGTGTTACATTAATCCATTTAACAGTGTTTTCTGTATCTGCCATACCCATGTTACTTCCGATTTGAAAGGTAGGGCCAAAAGTAGATAGTCTATCTGCATTTAACCAGAAAGAAATAGTATATGTTTCTGTTTCCAATGGATCAACAGGTAATTTCAAACCAAAGTTACCATCTATGTATGCACATTTATCAACTGGTCCATCTGCATACTGTAAAACGATAGGCTGTTCTGCACCTTCTTTATCAATATATGTGGTGCTTTCAGCAAGGCCAAAAGTTGCCCCAGTATTGGTTCCTACATCTTCAACCTGAATAACTGTTTGAATGCCTTCATCTGTTCCATCAAAGTTAAAATGATATGCTGCTTCTGCAGGAAGTGCTTCTGCTTCTGCCAATCCTCCTACTGCTTCTTCTGTACTTGGTTCAGTAGCTTTAGTTTCTTCTTTACTTTCTTTTTCTACTGTTGATTCTTTTTCAACTGATTCTGTTGTAGCTGGTGTTTTACCACATCCCGTCATCATTGACACCACCATACTTACACAGAGTAGTGTAGTTAATACTTTCTTTTTCATATGAAACCTCCTTATTTTAATAGATATATAATTTTATTGATTATCTGCAACTATTTGTTCGTATTTTGCAACTTCTTCATCAGATAGCACTCCATATCCACCTGATCCAAAGTAATCAATCATAGCCTGAGCATGGAATAAATTCGCTTTCTCTGTAGCCTCTGTTGCATAATCTGCTGCTTTCGCAGTACCTTTATCTACTAAATCATGAATACCAATTTTATTAAAATATTCATCACAGAAATTCCAATATCCTGCTATACTAGTCCATCCGTAAGGAATTGGTTGCATACAGCTACCAAAATAGTTCTTCCAATAACCAACATGTTCTTCGTCCATACCGTTAGTGTACATTGCAATGTAACCATCCCATACTTCTTCATCTAATGTAATTGGTGCTGGCATAACGTCATATTTCAAAGCCAAGCCTGACGCATTTACAATAGATTCGTCACTGTACATAGCATTTCTTGTTTTCCATCCATCTACGCCATAACTCATAAATTTAAGTAATTCGTATGCTTCTCTAGGATTCTTACAAGAAGTAGTAACACCACCAAAGTCAATTGTTGCTATAGAGTGATGTTCTGCGGAAGCATCTTCTTCTGTAACTGCAGGAACAACATAAGGAATAATATCTAAATTATATTGGTCATAAGCTTCTGTTGCCCATGTTCCCATATAAGTCCAATAAGATTCTGTGAAAAGTGCTACGTGTCCAGTTGCACCAAACCATGCTTCCCAGTCACCAGCCCAATCTTCCATTTCTTCTGTTTCAGTCACAGGTGCAATATATCCACCTAATTTTAAATCAGCAAATTCTTGTTCACCAACTGCCCAAACACTTAAATCAAATACTTCACCATTAAATCCAAATTCACCAATAATATCTTGTTTTGCAGCAATTCCATAATAAGAATCTAGTCTATTCAAATATCCACATCCATAATAAGCCATGCCATCTGGAGAATCTAATACAGTACAATCTTTAATCAACTGAATCATTTCGTCCCATGTCCAATCCATTCCAGGAACTTCTACGTTTAATGTTTCTAATACATTTCTATCAACAAACATAACCCCTGGGAAGAATTTAACTGGAACACCAAATCTTGCACTTGTGGCAAAGGTTCCCAATCCCGCATCATTAACAGTGGATGCTAAGTTCTTTGTTTCTTCATCTGCCGCCCAATATTCTGTAACATCTGCTAATAGCATATTAGACAATGCAAAATCAGCGTCAGAATACATAATAACATCAGGTGCATTGCTGTTTGCCACCAAAGTAAGCAATGTATCATTATATGTAGCTACGTTTTCATATACTACTTTCACCTTAATATTGGGATATAACTGCATAAATCGATCTGCTAAATACTGTACAGTTTCATCTTGATCAAAATGAAAATAAGTCAATTCAATATTATCATCTGTTAAATCAGT
>CAZKGP010000306.1:0-3175 GCA_964552225.1 uncultured Acetatifactor sp. | reverse complement strand
AATGCTTGGCAGAAATTCCGTTATATCACATGGCCACAATTACAATCTACTACTTTTTTTGTAGTTGTTATGCTTTTAATTAATTGCTTTAAAATATATGATATTGCAATTATGCTTGCCGGGGGAGGCAGTGGTGAACTGACAACGTCAGGAACAGTACTTGTATATTACATATATCAGAAGGCATTTATTGATTGGAAGCTAGGTTATTCCAGTGCAGTCTCAATGGTGTTATTTGTTATGGTCTTGGTAGTTACCTTAATACAATTTAGAGGACAGGCGCAAAAGAATAAATAGGGGGTATAAATTAATGCAACACAAGAAAATATTTAGTAAAATAATTATATATATCATTCTTATTACAATTGCTGCGGCTATGATAATCCCTTTTCTATGGATGCTCTCAGCCTCTGTAAAGAGTGATAGGGAGGTGTTTCAGATGAATCCCTTTGTATGGATTCCGGAACAACCCAAATGGAGTAATTATAGAGATATCTGGACCAAAATTCCCTTTCTAACTTTTGTGGAAAATACAGTAATCTTAACATTGGCGGTGACGTTTCTTCAACTACTCACTAGCAGTTTTGCCGCATATGCATTTGCTAAATTAGAATTTAAGTTTAGAAAAACTCTATTTTTATCTTATATAGCAACTATTGCTATGCCATGGCAAGTATATATGGTGCCACAATTTATTATGATGCGTAAATTCGGATTAAATGATAAGCTCTTAGCAATCATATGCCTACAAGCATTTTCTGCCTTTGGAGTATTTATGATGAAGCAGTTTTATGAAGGAATTCCTGATGAGCTGTGTGAGGCCGCAAGAATTGATGGCATGAGTGAATATAAAATATATGCAAAAATTATGCTTCCTTTATCCAAACCAGCGTTGTCTACACTAACGATATTTACCTTTGTAGCAACATGGAATGACTATTTGGGACCATTGATTTATTTAAAATCTGAAAAAGTAAAAACCATACAATTGGGACTTAAAATGTTTATTAGTCAGTATTCTTCCCAGTATGGGCTGATTATGGCTGGTTCGGTATTATCCTTAATCCCTGTCATTGGCGTGTTCCTAGTAATGCAGAAATATTTTGTAGAAGGTGTAGCATCTACTGGATTGAAGGGCTAATTATAAGATGGGACAGTAAGTAAGAAGGAAGAAAGCAGCATAAGAAAAATGGTTGCTTTCTTTTTTGTGTGCTATACTTGTTTGTAAGTATTTAACTATTGTTTTCTACACGCGCAATGCGCAGAATGGATAAAAATGACAAAAAACCAAGGTTTAGATTTTTTAGAAGCTTACAAAGAACAAGTATTTAATTTGGTGGAAGAATTACGGCCTCATCAAATGCCAGAATTATCTGAAGAATTATTCGCCCTATTCGAACAATGCGGGAATCGCCTTGAGTATGAAAAAAAATATTTTCTAAGAAGAAAATATCTTGCAGTATTTGGGATTGCATGCATTTTACAGCAAAGTAGCGATAATATTGAGAAGTTAGAAGAAGTAATTATTGGGATATGTTCAGAAGAATGCTGGGCGTTACCTGCTCATGTTGACAGAGTAGGCAACAGAGAATGGTTTTTGACTGTGGATTTATTTGCTTGTGAAACAGCACAAGCATTGGCAGAAATTATAACGTTATTAGATGACTGCCTTTTTGATTCTGTTAAATCACTGGTAAAAAAAAATATAGAGAGAAGAGTGTTTACTCCCTTTTTTAATTCGTCCATTCCCTATGCAGAGTGGGAAAATGGAGACAATAATTGGAATGGAGTTTGTGCTGGCTGTATAGGCAGCGCTTGTCTTTATTTGATGCAGAATGATAAGCAAAGAATGGAGAAGTGTATTCAGAGAATCTGTAGTAGCCTGACATATTATATGGATGGTTTTATGGATGATGGAGCTTGCATGGAAGGAGTAGGATATTTTACTTATGGAATGACTTACTTTGTAGGATTTGCACAACAGCTTTTTGAGTATACGAAGGGCACTATTGACTTATTAGATGGTACGAAGCAAGAAAAAATAGCACAGTTTCAACAAAAGATGTATTTTAATAGCGGACTTACAGTAAGTTTTTCCGATGGTGATTTGCAAGCAAAATATAGAATGGGATTAACAGCTATGCTTGCAATGAGATACCCTTCTGTAGTGATTCCCAATATAGAGTTAGCAGGTGACTTTGAGGCAGATAGTTGTTACCGTTTTATGGGACTTTTAAGAGATTATACGTGGACCAAACAATATGTGGAATGGGTTGATAATGATCAGTTGAATGAACATTGGACAAAAACGGAAGAGTCTTTTCATCACATACTAAGTGATGCACAGTGGAGTATCTGTCAAAGTAGAAATGGTGTTTCAATGGCTGCTAAGGGCGGTCATAATGAGGAACCCCACAATCATAATGATATTGGTTCTTTTTTATATGCAATTGGTGAAGAGGAATTCCTTTTGGATTTAGGCGCAGGGGAATATACCAAAGACTATTTTGGTAGTGGTAGATATGATATTTTATGTAATTCTTCCTTGGGACACAATTCTCCTATCATAAACGGTAAATTGCAAAAAGAAGGAAGAGATTATCAAGCATCAGGATTTGAAGCAGATGGACAAGGCAACACCAAGATTACATATCAAGGAGCCTATGAAGACGGTTTATTGAAACTAGCATCTAGAGAATTTCGCTTTGATTTACAGGACGGAAGACTAGACATTGGAGATGTTTTTGAGCCAAACGAGGAGGTCAGAAGCATTACGGAAAATCTAGTTACTTTTTATAAGCCTAAGCTGGGTAATAATACCATAGAATTAAAAGGTAATAAATATAGTTGTACCATATTTATTGAGGGAGAGGACGTGAAATTAAATTGTATCCCTAGAACACATTATGACCATGAAGGAAATCCACGCACTGTATATCTTATCCAATGGGACTTAAAAATTAAACCTGTTACCAAAGCAGAATTTTACATAAAAAAAGGATGTAGTACTATATAAAATATACTAGTATAAGTATTGTGTCTATGTGTGATAATGAATAGTTAATACAAATAATTTAACTATAGCACAGCTTAAGGAGGCACTATTTTGACATCCGAAGAACAATTTTTAGATATAACTAGACATCTATGCAACGATTATAAACCATCCATATAC